>PXES01000076.1 GCA_003564655.1 Paracoccaceae bacterium | reverse complement strand
TAAGCTCCTGTGTGTCCTGTCTTCGGGACCGTCCCTTCGACAAGACCCGGAAAAAGCCCGTCGGGTGACGCGTGCACGGTGGACGGAACGGACGCCGGAAACCCCCAGAAGACCGGGGTGGAGCGGGCAGCCCCAAAGGGGCAACACGGCCCGGACTGACGCGGGGTTGCGCGCAGGAGGCCGAACGGGATTAGGGGATTGTCAGTCGAAGGGAAGGCCCAGAAGACAGAGATGCGCGGGGAGCCCATGCCAGACCCTGTCACCCTGCTCATCGGAACAGCCTGACCCCCAGTTCTGCACCTCCCTGGCGACGAAACGGCGATCAACAGCCTCTGCTACTCCTGCCCCAGCCTTCCGCGAGTTGCGGCCCCCTGCATCGACGGGCTATCGATACCGGGACATTCAGGACACGGACCGCACAAATGGCTGATTACGATCTCGAGGCACTGTCGCTCAGCGAGCTGAAGAAAATGCAGAAGGACGTCGCCAAGGTGATTGCCACATTCGAGGATCGGCAGAAGGCGGAAGCCCGCGCCAAGGTGGAGGCTCTCGCCCGGGATCTGGGCTACTCCCTGGCCGAACTTGTCGGCACCGAGACGAAATCCTCCCGGGCGCCTGCCAAGGCGAAGTAGTTCGCCCTGAACAACTCTCAACCTATTGAATCTCTGCGAAGATGTGGCGTTTCCGGTATTTTTGAACTGCAGGGTTTGGTAGATTCCGGGCCAGAACGTTGCAATTCCGGATCGACCCATGAAGCCCAAATCCCGCGCCCCTGAGCAGGATGACCTGTTGCGACCGCGTCTGACGGACATGATCGACCTGCGCCACGAGCTGGTGAAGCTGGCCGCGCTGATCGACTGGGAGTTCTTCGAGGAGGAGTGGGCCGGGTTCTTCCCGTCGCATACGGGTCGCCCGGCGACCTCGCCGCGGCTGGTGGCGGGGCTGCTCTACCTCCAACACGCCTACCGGCTCTCTGACGAGGCCGTGGTCGCCCGGTGGGTCGAGAACCCGTACTACCAGCACCTCTGTGGCGAGACGTTCTTCCAGCATCGTCCTCCTGTCGACCCCTCGTCGCTGACGCGGTGGCGGAACCGGATTGGCGAGGAAGGTGCGGAGTGGCTCCTGACCAAGACGATCGAGGCCGGGCGCGAGGCCGGGGTGATCTCCGAGCGGAGCGCGGAAACGGTGATCGTGGACACGACGGTCATGGAGAAGGCGATCGCGCATCCGACCGACACGCGGCTCTACGAGAAGGCGCGCCGGCGCCTGGTGGCGCTTGCCCAGGAGGCAGGCGTGTCGCTACGGCAGAGCTATGCCCGGCTGGCGCCGCGTCTGGCCGGACAGGTCGGGCGGTACGCCCATGCCCGTCAGTTCAAGCGAATGCGGAAGGGCCTGCGGCGGCTCAAGGGCTACACCGGGCGCGTGCTGCGCGACATCCAGCGCCAGCTGGGCGCCGTCACCGACCTCGGGCTGCGGGATCGGATCGATGCAGAGATCGCCCTTGTGGAGCGGCTCCTGCGGCAGAAGCCGAAGGACAAGCGGAAGCTCTACGCGCTGCACGAGCCCGATGTGGACTGCATCTCCAAGGGCAAGGCGCGGGTCCGTTACGAGTTCGGCTCCAAGGTCTCGGTGGCGACCACGCACAAGGAGGGCTTCGTCGTCGGCATGCGCGCGATGCCCGGCAACCCCTACGACGGCCACACCCTGGGCGAGGCGTTGGAGCAGGTGGAGATCCTGACAGGAACACCGCCGAAAAGAGCCTTTGTCGACCGCGGCTATCGGGGTCATGGCGTGGAGGCGACCGAGGTCTTCATCTCCGGACAGCGCCGCGGCATGACCCCGGCACTCCGGCGAGACCTGCGACGCCGCAGCGCGATCGAGCCGGCGATCGGCCACATGAAGACCGATGGTCGCCTCGCCCGCTGCGCCCTCAAGGGCACGCTCGGCGACGCCCTTCATGCCGTCCTCTGCGGCTGCGGGCACAACATCCGCGTCATCCTGGCCCATCTGCGGGCTCTTGTGGCCGTGATCCTCGCCACCCTGATAGCGGCCACGGCCGAAATCATCGTGGAGGCGCGATCGAAGTATGCCGGGACCGGCGCGGCGGCGTGATGTTCAGCGGCGACGAAGTACCGGCACCCTGAGAACCCGGCACTCACCTGGTCCGGCCGGGGGCGCAAACCGCAGAGGTTCGGGGAGGCGTTGGGGGGGGGGAAAACTGCAAGCGACCTTGCCATAAGCTGATGCTGCTCTTCCTCCAATGCTTTGTGTTCAGCATTAGGGGAAGAGCAGCTGCCATTACAAAGCTCTGCCAAGCATCCGAATACAGCCTTGCTAGATATAGAATTTGAATGGCTGCGGTCCGCCCTCCCGCGCCGAACCCATCACAAGGATGTCGCCGACCATCTTCGCGAAGCGAACCGTTACCGGTAGCCCGTCGTTGAAGTTACACGAGTTGTAGTTAATCTTTGTCAGTCCCATGATGTCAGCAAGAACCGTCCGCATCTCTGGTTGACGATGCTTTGAGCGCAAGATCGTCACCATAAGCGGGTTGGGTGTTTCAGGCCCGATATACGTATCCAGCTGTGGGACGTAGCCGCTCGTCCAAAGGTAGGCGTTCTTCTCGTCTAAGTTTAGGGCCGTTCCCCTGATCACAGGGTAGTCGCCAGCACGGAAGAGCTTTGCGTCACCACCCGTTGGCTTGATCCGAACGCCGACGACATTCGTCCCCTTCGGCGCCGCGCGACAGAAGGCATTCCACTCCTCGTCGTTGAATGACGCCTGCCCATGGATGAAGAGCTCCTTGGGCGGTTCGGAATGCAGCTCCCGATACGCTTCGATCACAGTCCCTAGAAGCTCTTCCGCGGCGTGAGCGTTTAGATGGTACTCGTACTCGCCTGTCTTCCAAGGGCCATTCGCGCCGCGGAACACCACACCATCGCCCTCACTCAGAAACATCTGCGCCGCGCAGCAGACGTGGTTGTCGCGGTTGTTCGGGAGGTTTTTGTAGACCATCCCGATGTAGCATACCCCTTCGCGCACGTTCGACAGCCTCCAGGGCGGCCGGTCCTGAGTCTTGTAGTAAAGCCCCGTCGCGATGTTCCACGCCACCGTCGCCGGGTCTTGGGTGGTTCGCTTGGGATAGCCCGCACCGTTGGTGAACGCTGTCGGCTCGAGGGTCGACTCGCGCAGGATCTGAGATGGCGCGATCGAGAGCAAGGTCGCCTTAATGTGCCTACGGAAGTCGGGAATGTCGTCAAACACGTCCTCGATGCGCGGATCAAACCGTTCGTCCATGAAAAGGAACGACTGGGCTGACCTTGCGCGCTGCTTCTTGGGCGTTTTCCCGGCGACGAGGGTCAAACCGGTCCGCCTCGATTCCGGACGGCATCGCTCGTACACTATCTCGGGCACGACGAATATCCATACGTCGATCGATCCCTCTTCGTTGCGCCTGAATTTGTGGACGCGCTCAGTGTAGATACGAGCGACCGCATCGACGGCCTCGTGCATGTTCTGCACTCTCGTCGCGCGCTCGATGGCGTCGAACTCGACCGTCAGGGCCCTGAGCCGATCTGGATCGAACGTAACGCCGAATGTCTCTTCGAGCCCGGCGAAGTCCGCGAGATGAAGACGGTCCTTCTTCTCCGTCGGCCCGGGAGGCGGCACCGGTATCCCCGAAAGCAGCCGTCGGCTCCAAGAGCGGAAGTGGCTGATCCCATCCGACGTTCCGACAACCCCAATTCGAACCTCTCTAGGCGTCCGAGGGCCGTCATGCGGTCCATAGAGAAACAGGCCATCCTTTGGGTGGTGGCTCCTCTGGTCATGGCGGAAGTCGAGTTCTGGCTCGTCCAAGTGATCTACGATCAAGCTTGCCTCGGGAAACCTCATTTACCGTCTCCTTCGAGCTCGGCATCTTCGCCGTCAGCCGCTGGCCGCCCGAGCGTGCTTTCGTCCTGCTCCTCAGCATCTGGGTCGGCCACGTCAGGAAGAGCTGTACTAACCGGCGACGTGAAGAGAAGGGGCTCAGAGGAAAGAAGCATGTCTTGGCCCGGAGCAAGCGAAACCCGAATGTAGGCTGAGTCGTCCGACATGATCTGAAGGAATGCCAGAAGCCGCCCATGCCATTGCTTGTTGCGCCAACCCTTGCAGACCGATCTGCGAAGGCGGTGCATCTTCTTCCGGTCATCTATGCGTTCGCCCTGCTCCGTATCGTTGTCCTCCGCGTAAAGGACGCGCGCCTTTAGGCGGAAGTGCCAGAAAGGCCAGTTCCGAGGAATCGCTGTTACACCATATGACCAGACATGCTTTCGGGCGATGTTGCGCAGCATCGACGACCTGCGCTCGCCTTGCCGGCCCCAAGGTACCCGTTCACCAATCCCAACTTGAGTCGGGGACACATGGAAACCATCGCCGTTGGAATACGCGTAGGCGACCATTCCGATCTTCCTGCAGTGCCGTTCCCATCCATCGCGCAGCAGGCCCGTGAGCATGTTCGACAAATCACGCCCCGCGACACCGATCTCGGGCATTCCTTTATCCACCGCATCCACAACCGGCACAGATGTCCGCAGGCGCAACTTCGCCACTCCTCCGAAGCTTTCCTCAACATCGGGCGGCGCTGCGAAAGTAATCACGCCTCGCTCATACGCGACGGCGGGAAACGACAGCCCTTGCACCCGTCTCTTGAGGACGCCGATTTGGACCGCTCCCGTCGCCTCGTAAAAGTGGAGTTCATCGGGCATTTCCAAGATCTGAATCCAATTCGAGACCAAGGATTCTGGCTCGGGCACCAGCGGAACAGCACCACGCTTTCGGAAGCTGTCCCATTGGGCTGCGACCGTGATGTTCTCACGACGGCACGTCACTCGTTGGCGGCGCAGCGTCTCGAGAAGCTTCGAAAGCCCTTCCGCCCAGCCGCTCGTGAAATCGGCAGGCGTCGCATCGCGGAGACCATCAATCTTGGCCCCCTCCTCGATCCGTAGCGGGATTATCAAGCGAGCGTCACCAAGACTTGCGGCAAGCGTCTTCGCCCTGTCGATCAGATCCATAGCGTCTTCGTTGGCGCGAGTGGCCGCGCCCGCCACCGCCAGCACCTTCGCAGCGCGGTGCTCCAGCGCCACTCCAATCTCCTTGTGCCATCTGTCTCCAGGCTCGAGGGTCAGGATCTCGGAAAAGACGCGATACCCATGCGCTTCGAGCTTTGGACCAAGCCATAGAATGAACTGGTCGTGGTCGGGACGTGCTCCGACGAGGAACAGAGTATCCCTCTGCGCTTCCGCTTCAGCCTCCACCTTGCTGCCTGTACCTGGCTTCGGAAGCAGCGCTTGAAGGATCGAGGGAGGCTTCACGCGGCCTTCGCGCTCATCTAACGTCTCATTGAGCATCCGCTTCAGGGTACGCCCGCTCGCGGGGGTCCATAGCTTGGGATGAGCCTCTTCGATGTCAGGATGAGCACGCAGCAGCGCCTCGAGATCTTCGCGCCCAAAGATGTTTCCTGGAGAGCGGATCGCGGGGCCACATATCTCCATGAGGTCCTGCTTCCGTTGTGGCGTCATCGCTACAGACGTTGCCAGGATGTAGCGATCCGGCGCCAACTGATCGATCTTCGCTCGCTCCTTCGACATCTCACTCTTCAAAGCAGCGATCGCAGACCTTTCGTATCTCTTGGCTTGCAGGATAGTCAGGCATTCTGCCTGCGGCGCGTGACGTCCATCTATTCCACCATCGGCTCCTTCGCCGAATTGCTCAAAGCGAATACCTAGAGCACGACCGATAAGATCGGCTGAAAGCGCCTCGAACTCAGAGGGCGATAAGGCAGAGAAATCGACAGGCATAGGTACAACATATCGTCATTGAGTCCAGTTTACACCCAATATTCTCCTCAAAGACATGCCGATCACCAGGGCGGTTGACGGCTGGCTGGCGCATCTATCCTGCGCCTCAGCCCTCGGGAAGTGAGGCCGAAGCCTCACCCGAAGGGATCGTATTCCGATTTATGCTGCTGTCCGCATAACTCGGAGTATGACCCGTTCCAGATTATGGCCCGCTGAGGGCCATGGCGCCTGCAAGCCCTCGCCGCGCCGAGCTTTTCGCTCGGCGCTGCGCACTTGGAAGTGCGCATAATCAGAGGCCTTTCAAGAAAGCCAAGAGGTTGTCCGGCGCCTTGTAGCGCCCCGGGCCCAAATCTGCCGGCTGAAGGCGTAGCAGGGCTTCTTCCTTCATGGCCATGTCCGCCGATAGATAGACGTGCGTTGTCGTTGGGCTTTCGTGCCCGAGCCAGAGCGCGATGACGGAAATGTCGACACCGGATTGCAGCAGGTGCATGGCTGTCGAGTGTCGGATGATGTGCGGCGACACCGTGCGCTTGGAGAGTTCGGGATGTGCCACCGCGGCCTTGCCCACTGCAAGCTCCAGCCGCCTCGCGATGCTGGATCGTGTCAGCGCCTTGCCCGTCGCACTTGGAAATAAGGGCCTGCTTCCGTCCCGCTGGTCAATTTGATCCACCCATTTGCGGAGCGTGGCTGCTGTCTGCCGCCAAAGAGGAACACTGCGTTGTTTGCGGCCCTTCCCCTTGAGATGAACAACGGAACTCGGACCGAGGACCAAGTCATCCAGACGCAAAACGGCGACCTCGGAGACCCGTGCCCCGGTGTTATACATCAGTGCGAACATCGCGCGATCACGCTGTCCGGTCCACGTGGCCGGATCGGGCGCGTTCAGGATCGCGTCAATCTCGGCTTTCGAAAGGAAGCCGACGAGGGGTTTGTCATGGCGCTTCATCGGAATCGCAAGGACCTGTTCAATTGTGGCCAAAGCCCCGAAGTCATGGTGTGCGGCGTACTTGAGAAAGGCCCTGATTGACGCAAGTCGGGCGTTCCTGCTGCGCACGCTGTTCCCTCTGACCTTCTCGAGATGGTCAAGGAACCCGAGGATCAGGGCAGCATTCATGTCGCCCATGGTCAGGTCTGTCGGGGCTTTCCTGATGGCGACCTGCGCGAACTGGAGGAGCAGTTGGAAGGTGTCACGATAGGCCGCGATCGTGTGGCGGCTGACAGCCTTTTGTTGGCCAAGGTGGTCGACGAAGAACTTCTGCAGCAGCTTCGCAAATGATGGATTCTGGGCTCGATCAAGCATGGCTGTTCTCCTCCATGACGCAGATCGTTCGCTCGAAGCGCGCACTGGTCAGCGCCATCAGTTCGGGAATAGCCTCCATGTACCAATAGGTGCTGACCGGCTTGGCGTGCCCGACATAGGTCGAAAGCGCGAGAACGGCGTTGTCGATGTCGACGCCTT
>PXES01000045.1 GCA_003564655.1 Paracoccaceae bacterium | reverse complement strand
TCCGAGCAGCGCGCGCCGGGGCGCAGCAGTGACAGGCCCAGCTCATGCGCGGCGACATTGGCCTGCCAGATCGCCAGGCTGTCCGCATCGACATGGCCGAGGAACAGCGTGCGCTCGAGCGCCGTGTAATAGCCCGAGATCATCGGAAAGGTGTTGAGCGACAGGATATCGCCCATCTGCAGTTTCCGCGCCGTGACCGGGTTATGCGCCCCGTCCGTGTTGATGCCCGACTGGAACCACACCCAGGTATCGCGATACTCGGCCTCGGGGAAACGCCGCGCGATTTCCAACTCCATCGCGTCGCGCCCGGCCATGGCGATGTCGATCTCGCGCGCGCCGGGGTGGATCGCCGCGCGGATGGCCGCGCCCCCCAGATCGGCCACCTCGGCCCCGGCGCGGATCAGGGCGATCTCGGCTGTTGACTTGCGCATGCGCTGCTGCATCGCCAGCGCCGCGATATCGATCCGTGCCGCCGGGTGCAGATGCGCGGCCAGCCGTTCGGATTGCGCAAGCGTCATGTGGTCGCCCTCATACCCCACACGCCGCCCTTGCCCGGCGACATGGGCGACTGCGCGCCAGAAATTGTCGCGGGTCCAGTCAGTATAGGTCAGCGTGTCGCCATGGCTGCGCCGCCAGGGCTGCGCCCCGTCGATCCCGGCGCTGATGGTGACGCAATCCTCCGCGCTGACCACCAGGCCATAGGGGCGCCCGAAACTGCAATAGAGAAACCCCGAATAATAGGCGACGCACTGCATCGAGGTGAACACCGCCACCTCGACCCCGGCCTGCGCCATCGCGTGCCGCAATTCGTGCAGGCGCTGGTCATATTCGCGGGCTGCGAAGGGCAGGGTCTTCTCACCCTGACGGAAACGGTAGAATTGCGGGCGGTCCATGCGTGGCCTCCAGTCCTCGGGGGGCCGGTGGTGCGGAATGGCCAGCCCCAGAGCGCCCCGGCGTTCAGGGCCTTTCGCGCCGGTGCGGGCGCACTCTGGGCAGGTCGCGCAGGCGACCGGGATCGCGACGCCATCGCGATCACCCCGGCCGATACCGTGGTATTTCGGAAAACTCAAGCCGGCACGGCTTGCGTATGACATGCGGAGAGGGCATCAACAGCCCGGTCTACAGCAAGAAGTCCCTCCATGAGCCGCATTTGCCAGATCGAGATTGACGATAGCGGGCTGCCCACGCCGACGCCCGAGATCGAGCAGGAACGCCGCGTCGCGGTGTTCGACCTGCTCGAGGATAACAGCTTCGCGCTTGCCGCCCGCGATGGCCAGACCGCGCCCGCTGGCCCCTTCGTGATGAACCTGTCGATCCGCGACCGCCGCCTGGTCATCGCGCTGGCCGATGAAGGGGGTGCGGGTGTGGGCGAGATCATCCTGTCGCTCGGCCCGTTCCGGCAGGTGGTGAAGGATTATTACCAGATCTGCGGCAGCTATTTCGATGCCGTCAAGCGCCTGCCGCCCAGCCAGATCGAGGCCATCGACATGGCCCGGCGCGGTATCCACAATGAGGGGGCGCGCATCCTGCAGGAACGGCTCGAGGGCAAGGCCGAGATGGATATCGACACGGCACGACGCCTCTTCCCCCTTGTCTGCGTGCTGCATTTCGGGGGTTGAATGGCGGGCCGCTTCCCCTCTTCGGTGCTGTTCTGCTGCGATCACAACTCGGTCCGTTCGCCCATTGCCGAGGGTTACATGAAGAAGTTCTACGGCCAGCGCGCCTATGTGCAGTCGGCGGGCGTGCGCAATGACCGCGAGATCGACGGGTTTTCCATCGCGGTCAGTGCCGAGGAGGGGGTCTCGCTCGACCGGCATCGCTCGCGCTCGTTCGAGGAGATGATGGACTGGGGCGATGATCTGACCGGGTTCGATCTGATCGTGGCCCTGTCACCCGCCAGCCAGCGCCACGCGCAGGAGCTGAGCCGTTTCGCCGCCATCGACGTGGAATACTGGCCGATCATGGACCCCAGCGGCCTGGGCGAGACGCGCAATGCCAAGCTTGACGCCTACCGCCAGACGCGCGAGCAGATCAAGAAACACATGCTCGACCGCTTCGGCCCCCCGCAACAGGAGTGACCATGGCCCGCGACATCATCGCCCGCTATTTCGACGCCTTCAACGCCGGCGACACCGACACCATGCTGGCATTGGTCAGCGACGATGTGCAGCATTTCGTCAATCAGGGCGAGGTGCGGAAGGGCCGCGCCGCCTTTGCCGAGTTCTGCAGCCATATGGGCGTCAGCTACCGCGAGGAGCTGCGCGACATGGTGATCTTCACCAACGCGGACGGCACCCGCGCGGCAGCGGAATTCACCGTGCATGGCGAATATCTGCAGACCGACCCCGGCCTGCCGCACGCGCAGGGGCAGCGCTATGTCCTGCCCGCCGGGTCGTTCTTCACGCTGTCCGAGGGCCGGATCACGCGGATCACCACCTATTACAACCTGCAGGAGTGGATCCGGCAGGTGTCGGGATGAGCCAGAGTTTCCGCGCCCTGATCGGCCATGAGATCGGCCCGGTGATCGACGCGATTGCCGCGCTGCGGATCACCGTGTTCCGCGACTTTCCCTATCTGTACGAGGGCGACCACGCCTATGAGGCGCGCTATCTGGGCGTCTATCGCGACAACCCGCGCGCCGTCGTCGCGCTGGCCGAGGATGGCGGGCAGGTGGTGGGCGCGGCAACGGGCCTGCCGCTTGCCGATGCCGACCCAGAGTTTCGCGCGCCCTTTGCGGCGGAAGCGGTGCCGCCGATCTTCTACTGCGCCGAATCGGTGCTGTTGCCCGCCTGTCGGGGGCAGGGGGCGGGGCATCGCTTCTTCGACCTGCGCGAGGAACATGCGCGCGCCCTGGGCTTTCGGCGTGCCGTGTTCTGCGGCGTTGTCCGCCCCGCCGACCACCCGGCGCGCCCTGCAGGCTACCGCCCGCTCGACGGTTTCTGGCGCAAGCGCGGTTATGCGCCGATCGACGGCGCCGTGACCGAATTTCCGTGGCGCGATATCGGCGACGCCGCCGAGACGATGAAGCCGATGCAGTTCTGGGGGCGCGACCTGTGAAGATTGCCGCCGCCGCCTATCCGCTGGATTTCCTGTCCGACTGGGACGCCTACGCCGCCAAGCTCTCGGACTGGGTGGCGCGCGGGGCCGCCGAGGGGGCGGATCTGCTGGTATTTCCCGAATACGGCGCGATGGAGCTTGGCAGCCTCGGCGGGGCAGGGGTCTCGGGCGATCTGGAGGCCGCGCTGTACGAGGTCATCCGCCACACCGACCGCGTGATCTCGCTGCACGCGGAACTCGCTGCGCACCACCGCGTGCATATCCTGGGCGCAAGCGGGCCTGCCTCGGCCGACGGCATCGCGCGCCCTGTCAATCGCGCAGTGCTGTACGGCCCCGAGGGCGTGATCGGCCATCAGGACAAGCTGATCATGACCCGGTTCGAGCGCGAGGAGTGGGACATCGCCCCCGGCCACCGCCTGCGCGTCTTCGACACCGCGCTGGGGCGGATCGGCATCCTGATCTGCTATGACGCCGAATTCCCGCTTCTCGCCCGCGCGATGGTGGAAGCGGGCGCCGAGATCCTGCTCGCCCCCTCCTGCACCGAGACGACCGCCGGTTATACCCGCGTGCGGGTGGGGGCCATGGCCCGCGCGCTCGAGGGGCAATGCGTCAGCGTCCACGCGCCGCTTGTGGGCGATGCGCCCTGGTGCGCGGGGTGCGAGGAAAACCACGGCGCCGCTGCCCTTTACGGCCCGCCCGATGCGGGCTGGCCTGAAAACGGCGTGCTGGCGCAAGGCGCGTTCGACGCGCCCGGCTGGGTGATGGCCGAGATCAGCCGCGACCAGATCGCCCGCACCCGCGCGGATGGCGTCGTGCTGGGGGTGCAGCACTGGCCCGAGCAACTGGCGCGCATCGGGCGCGGCGCGGGCGACTGACGGGCCGCGCTGCGGGACCGCGAGGCCTTCGGGGGCGGAATGCGGGATCGACGCGGAGCGGCGCCAAACTCCGGCAGTGACGCCGGGACCATTCGGCCATAAGGGCGCTGGCAGCTTGGCGGGCGATGAGCCCATAGTGACTCGACTGTGGCAGCCCCCAGACCCGCAACGCGCTGTGATGCGATTTGCAATGTCTTTCCGCCATCGACATCTTTCTGTTTGCCTGGCACGCCGCGCGCGCCCGCGCGCCCGATTGCTGGCGCGCGAGTCTGCGAGATCCGCGAGGTGACACAGAAATTGCCCATTTCCGTCGGGTTGTCGGGTTTCCCTTTGGCGCAGTTATTCTGCTGCAAAGGCATTTCGACATGGAAGATGATGACCACCAAAGCCTGTTCGTGATGCCGGGCCTGTTCGGCGCGCCGGTGCATGTGCATGTCTCTATGGTGATGCTGATGGTGCTGTTCATCACCACCTATGGCATCGCCACGCCCGAGGCCTTCGGGCAGGGGATGACCTTCTTCGTGCTGGTTCTGGCGGCGATCCTGTTTCACGAATGGGGCCATGCCTGGGGCGCGCATGTGCAGGGAATCGCGGTGCAGAAGGTCGAGCTGCATGGCGCGGGCGGTACCTGCTACACGGGACCGAGTTCCTGCTTTGAGCGCGAACTGATCGTGGCGATGGGGCCGCTGACCAATCTGGCGCTCTGGGCGCTGTCATCGCTGCTGGCCGATCATGTCTATGCGATGGATATGGCGGATGCCGGGCTGCAGCGGATGATCGTGAACAATCTCGACATCTTCGCCGGGATCAACCTGTTCCTGTTTCTGTTCAACATGCTGCCGCTGCAACCGCTCGATGGCGGCAAGCTGCTGAACCTTGCCCTGTTGCGGTTGATGCAGGCCGACCGCGCCGACCGCGTGACGGGTTGGGTGGGGCTGGGGGCGTGCCTGCTTTATGTTCCGGTCATGGTGCTGGTCTACATGACATTCGGGATGCTGCTGCTCTTCTTTCCGTCCTTCCGGATGCACCGTGCCATGGCCACGGGCCGCCCGGTCTGCTGACACGGGCCCTGGGCGCGCGTTTAGGGCTTGATTTTTCGGCCACACCCCCTCACATACACCGCGCGCATGCGATCTGCGCGCGCCTCACAATGACGGAGTGACCATGGCCAAGGAAGAATTGCTCGAATTTCCCGGTGTCGTCAAGGAACTCCTGCCGAACGCGACATTTCGGGTCGAGCTGGAAAACGGCCATGAAATCAACGCGCATATGGCGGGAAAGATGCGCAAGAACCGCATCCGCGTACTTGTCGGCGACAAGGTCCAGGTCGAGATGACGCCCTATGACCTGACCAAGGGGCGGATCAATTACCGCTTCAAGTGACGGCGTGCGGCTGATCCTCGGCTCTGCCAGCCCGCGTCGGCGCGAGATCCTCGCGTCGCTCGGCATCCGGCCCGATGCAATCCGCGCGGCCGATATAGACGAGACGCCCCTGAAGGGCGAACTCCCGCGCCCCTATTGCGAGCGCGTGACCCGCGCCAAGCTCGACGCGATAGCCAGCGCCCCGGACGAGGTGGTGCTCTGCGCCGACACCACCGTGGCGCTGGGGCGGCGCATCCTCGGCAAACCCGCCGATGCCGGTGCGGCGGCAGCGTTCCTCTACAGCCTGTCCGGGCGGCGCCATCGCGTCATCACCGCCGTGGCCGTGCGCGCGGGCGATCGGCACTGGACGCGCACGCAGGAATCGGTCGTGCGCTTCAAGCGGCTCTCGGATGACGAGGTGAACGCCTATCTCGCCTCGGGCGAGTGGGAGGGCAAAGCCGGCGGCTACGCAATCCAGGGCCGCGCGGCGGCGTTCGTCCCGTGGTTCTCGGGCTCCTACAGCGGCATCATGGGCCTGCCCGCGGCCGAGACCGTGCATCTGTTGCAGGCGGCAGGCTGGAGGGGGGCGGCATGAAGGGACGGGTGATCGCGCTCGACCAGTTTCGCGGCCGCGCGGCGGCGGCGATGCTGGAGGATGGCGTGCTCGAGGAATTGCTGGTCGCGCTGCCCGAAGATGAGCTCGCCCCCGAGGCCATTCTGCGCGGGCGGCTTGGGCGTCCGGTCAAGGGGCTGGGCGGGGCGTTTGTCGATCTGCCGGGCGGGCAGAGCGGCTTTCTGCGCCAGACGCGCGGCTTGCGCCCTGGTGCCAGCCTGCTGGTGCAGGTGACGGGGCTGGCCGAGCCAGGCAAGGCCGTGCCGCTGAGCACGAAGCTCTCGCTGAAAAGCCGCTATGCGATCCTGACGCCGGGCGCGCCGGGGCTGAATATCTCGCGCCAGATCGTGGATGAGACGGCGCGCGCAACCCTCGACACGATGGCCGAGGCGGCGATGGCGGGCGCCGACCCGGCGCTGGGGCTGATCCTGCGTTCGGCCTGCGACGGTGGGGATGAGGGCGTGATCCGTGACGACCTGATCCGCCTGCGCGATCTGGTCGAGGCGCTTCTGGCCGATACTGACGGCCCGCCCGAATTGCTGCTCGACGCGCCCGACCCGCATCTGGCCGCCACCCGCGACTGGCCCGCGCCCGACACCCTCGACGACACGCCGGGCAGTTTCGCCCGCCACGATGTGCGCGAGGCCATCGACGCCCTGCTGCGCCCCGACTGCCCCCTGCCGCGCGGCGCGCATATGATCGTTGAGCCGACCGCCGCGCTGGTCGCGGTCGATGTGAACACGGGCCCCGACACCAGCCCCGCCGCGGGGCTGAAAGCCAGCATCGCCGCCGCGCGCGCATTGCCGCGTCAGTTGCGCCTGCGCGGCCTTGGCGGGCAGGTGGTGATCGACTTCGCGCCGCTGTCGAAGAAGGACCGGCAGGTGTTGGAACAGACGCTGCGCGCCGCCTTTCGCCGCGACGGGCGCGACACGGTGCTGGCGGGCTGGACGCCGCTGGGCAATTTCGAACTGACCCGCAAGCGCGACCGTGTGCCCCTGGCCGAGGCCCTCGCATGACCTGCCCGATCTGCCGCAAGCCCGCTGACCCGGCCTATCGCCCCTTCTGCTCGCGCCGCTGCGCCGATGTGGACCTCGCGCGCTGGCTGCGCGAGGATTACGCCATTCCGGTCCCCGAGGGTGACCCCGACACCCCCGACCCGGACCCACCCCGCGACTGATGGCTGCGTTTTTTTTCCGCCCCCTCTGGACAGCCCCCGACGCCTGCCATAAGACGCACTCACCCGTCGCGGGCAGCCCCCGCGAGCGCATCTGCGGATGCACCCGTGCCCGGGTAGCTCAGGGGTAGAGCAGTGGATTGAAAATCCTCGTGTCGGTGGTTCGATTCCGCCCCCGGGCACCATTTAAATATATGATATATATAGATTAATTACCGCCGACAGATT
>PXES01000240.1 GCA_003564655.1 Paracoccaceae bacterium | reverse complement strand
CGCGCAAATCCGACGGGCTGCCTGTGGGGGCCGTGGCGGGATTCTGCAACATGCTGTGGCGCTATATCGGCGAGAATGATGCAAGTGCCGACGCGCCCACCCATGCCGCAGTGATCTTCGACTATTCCTCCAAAACCTTCCGCAACGAGATCTACCCAGACTACAAGGCCAACCGCCCCGAGCCGCCCGAGGATCTGCGCCCGCAATTCCCGCTGACCCGCGATGCCTCGCGCGCCTTCAACCTCGCCACCATCGAGATCGAGGACTTTGAGGCCGATGACATCATCGCCACGCTGGCCCGGCAGGCGCGCGAGGCAGGCGGGCGGGTGACAATCATCTCGTCCGACAAGGATCTGATGCAGCTTGTCGGTGACGGGGTAGAGATGCTGGATGCGATGAAGAACAAGCGCATCGGCGTCGATGAGGTGGCCGAGAAATTCGGCGTCGCGCCCGACCGGGTGGTCGATGTGCAGGCGCTGGCGGGCGATTCGGTCGACAATGTGCCCGGCGCGCCCGGCATCGGGGTCAAGACGGCAGCGCTGCTGATCAACGAATATGGCGATCTGGAGTCCCTGCTGGACCGCGCGGAAGAGATCAAGCAACCCAAGCGCCGCGCCGCGCTGATCGACAATGCCGAACAGATCCGCATCTCCAAACGGCTGGTGCTGCTGGACGACCAGACGCCGCTCGATTTCACTCTGGCCGATCTGGAGGTCCGCGCGCCGGAGGCCGAGGCACTGCTGGGGTTCCTCAACCAGATGGAATTCCGCACGCTGACCCGCCGCGTGGCCGAACATTTCGGCACCACCCCGCCTGCCGCCACCGACACCCCTGCCCCGACCCCCGCCGCGCCCGAAGCCCCGGCAATGGACGCGGGCGATTATGCCTGCATCCGCGACATGGACACGCTGCGCGCCTGGATCGCCGAGATCCACGAGATCGGCCATGTCGCCATCGACACCGAGACCACGGCGCTGGACGAGATGCGCGCGGAACTTGTCGGGATCTCGCTTTGCATCCGCCCCGGGCACGCGGCCTATATCCCACTCGCGCATCGCAGCGCCGGTGAGGGGCTGTTCGACGATGCCGCACTGCTGCCCGATCAACTGGCGATGGATGATGTCCTGGCGGCGCTCAAGCCCGTGCTCGAGGACCCGGCGATCCTCAAGATCGGGCAAAACATGAAATACGACGCCAAGATCCTCGCCCGCCACGGGATCGCGATCGCGCCCATCGACGACACGATGCTGATGTCCTATGCGCTGCATGGCGGCCTGCACGGGCACGGCATGGACCAGCTGTCGGATCGCTACCTCAACCACCAGCCGATCCCCATCAAGTCGCTGCTGGGCTCGGGCAAATCCGCGATCACCTTCGACCGCGTGCCCATCGCGGACGCCACCCCCTACGCCGCCGAGGATGCCGATATCACGCTGCGGCTGTGGCAGATGTTCCGCCCCCGCCTGCACGCCGCACAGGTGACGCGGGTATACGAGACGCTGGAGCGCCCGCTGGTCCCGGTGCTGGCCGAGATGGAGATGACCGGCATCAAGGTGGATCGCGACGCGCTCTCGCGCATGTCGAACGCCTTTGCGCAGAAGATGGCGGGGCTCGAGGCCGAGATCCACGAGCTTGCGGGCGAGCGGTTCAACGTGGGCTCGCCCAAGCAACTGGGCGAGATCCTGTTCGACAAGATGGCGCTGGAGGGTGGCAAGAAGGGCAAGACCGGCGCCTATGCGACGGGCGCCGATGTGCTGGAAGATCTCGCCGCCGAAGGGCATGACCTGCCCGCCCGCGTGCTCGACTGGCGGCAGCTCTCCAAGCTGAAATCCACCTATACGGATGCGCTGCAGGACCACATCCACCCCGAGACGGGGCGCGTGCACACCTCCTACGTCATCACCGGGGCGGTGACGGGGCGGCTCTCTTCCACCGATCCGAACCTGCAGAACATCCCCATCCGCAGCGAGGAAGGCCGCCGCATCCGAACGGCCTTTGTCGCGGCCGAAGGGCACAGGCTGGTCGCGCTAGACTACAGCCAGATCGAATTGCGCATCCTCGCCCATATCGCCGGGATCGATAGCCTGAAGGCGGCGTTCCGCGAGGGCCAGGACATCCACGCCATGACCGCGTCACAAATGTTCGGCGTGCCGCTGGACGAAATGACGCCCGAGGTGCGCAGGCAGGCAAAGGCAATCAATTTCGGCGTGATCTACGGGATCTCGGGCTTTGGCCTCGCGCGCAACCTGCGTATTCCGCGCGCCGAGGCGCAGGCTTTCATCGACACCTATTTCGAGCGTTTCCCAGGCATCCGTGCCTATATGGATGACACGATCGCCTACGCGAAAAAGGAAGGCCGGGTCGAGACGCTGTTCGGGCGGCGCATTCATACACCCGAGATCAACGCCAAGGGACCGGCGGCGGGGTTTGCCCGGCGCGCGGCGATCAACGCGCCGATCCAGGGCACGGCGGCCGACATCATCCGCCGCGCCATGGTGCGGGGGCCGGCCGCGATTGCCGATCTGCCCGCGCGGATGCTCTTGCAGGTGCATGACGAGCTGGTCTTCGAGGTGGCAGAGGATGCGGTTGACACGACCATCGAACGGGTGCGCGACGTGATGGAGGGCGCGGCGGATCCGGTGCTGCATCTCGACGTGCCGCTGGTGGTCGATGCCGGTGTCGGCGCCAGCTGGGCCGAGGCACATTGACCGCAGCGGGTGCGAAGCGCCCGCTCGGGGTCCCCACCCACCCGCCCACGACCCGCTCGCGGGCGCTGCCTGCGCAGGGCGCAGGCGGGCCGTGCCGCTGCGCCACCCTCCCCGCCCCCGGGAACGGGGGCAAGCGCCCGCAAGCGGGGCATGGGCGGGTGGGTGGGCTCCGCTTGCGGGCGCTTCTCTGCCCCCGTTTGCCGTGCCGGGCGCTACAGCAACTGGCGCTGCTGCACGATACGCGGGATCTGTTTCTTCACCTTGAAGAAACCCGCCGTCGCATGCGGCCAGATCGCCATGTCCCAGCCGCGCTGAACCTCGCACAGCCGCACCCCCGCCTTGGCCAGCGGCGCCTCGGCCGCGCGCAGCCAGTCGCGCAGCGGCCCCTCGGGCACATAGCCCGTCACGATCTGCCGCGCCCCCGCCCCGGCCGCCCAGCGCGCCAGATCCTCGGGTGCGCCCGCGCGCAGTGCGGTGACCTCGCCGCCCAGCCGCGCCGCCGCATCCGCCAGCGACCCGACCTCGAACGCCGCGACCTGTTCCGCCACCGGACGCGGGCTGCGCAGCGCGCTTCCGGCCAGCGACCCGCGCGCCACAACGTCGAACCCCGACAGATCGAATTCTTCCAGCCGACACTCCTCCTCGGTCAGCAGCAGCGCGGTCGGCGCAACCGCCTCTGGTGCAACGGGGCGGCGCAGCGGGCCGGGCGCGGGCAGCCCCTCGGGCTCTTCCCCCTCCAGCCCCTGCGTCACCTCGGCCAGTTGCCCCGCCTCGGGCGCAAAGCGCTGATCGGTGAATTTCGCGATGTTCCACGCCTTGGCCTCATAGACCTTGCCGCGCGTGTGCAGACCCGCGACCCAGCGCCATGACAGCGTGTTCGAGGCCGGGTCGCCATCGAGCAGGTGCCGGTAGAAGAAATCCGCCCCCACCCGCCAGGGCAGCCGCAGCGTGAAGATCCAGATCGAGGCGAACCACATCCGCGCGTGATTGTGCAGATACCCCGTCGCCACCAACTCCTGCGCCCAAGCATCGAACGCCGCGATCCCGGTTGCGCCACGCTCGGCCTCGGCGACCTGCGCATGCAGCGCCGCGTCGCCCTCCATCGCCCGAAGGTCCGCCTCCAGCCCGTCGCGATAGGCCGCCCAGATGGCGGGCCGCCGCTCCAGCCAGCCCTTGAAATACCCGCGCCAAACGACCTCCTGCACGAATTTCTCGGCCCCTTCCAGCCCGTGGGCCGCGATTGCCGCGGCGGCCACCTCTTCCTCGGTTACGAGGCGGCGGCGCAGCCAGGGCGACAGGCAGGACACATCGCGGTGCTTGCCCGGCCCGCGGTCGAAATTGCGCCCGGCGGCATAGGCGCGGCCCATGCGCGGGACGAACGCTTGCAACCGCAACAGGCCCGCGGCGCGGGTCGGGGGTCCGAATTCCATGTGATCTCCGTGATGCTGCTGGCGCGGTAGCTAAGGCCCACGCAGCCCGGATCAATCCCGCGCTCAGCGTCGGCCGAACAACGCCTCGATCTGCGCCAGCGACAATTCGACATAGGGGGGGCGGCCATGGTTGCACTGGCCGGACTGGGGCGTCGCCTCCATCTCGCGCAGCAGGGCGTTCATCTCGTCCGGGCGCATCTGCCGCCCCGCGCGGACCGAGCCGTGACACGCCATGCGCGAGAGCACCGCATCGAGCCGCGCCTCGAGTTGCGCGCTCGTCCCCTGATCGGCGAGTTCGTCGAGAATGTCGCGAATCAGCGCCGCGGCATCGACTGTTCCCAGCGGTGCCGGGGTGGCGCGCACGGCAACAGCGCCCCCGCCGAAGGGCTCGATCACCAGCCCGAGTTGCGCAAGGTCAGCGGCCATATCCAGAAGCTCGGCAGCTTGCGCCGCGCCGGGCTCGACGATCTCGGGGATCAGCAGCGTCTGGGCGGGCACGCCCGACACGGCGCGGGCGCGTTTGAGGCGTTCATAGACCAGCCGTTCATGCGCGGCGTGCTGATCGACGATGAGCATCCCGTCCGGTGTCTGGGCGATGATGTAATTGCCATGCAGCTGCGCCCGCGCGGCGCCCAGCGGCGCGTCGGGCTCGGGCTCGGGCGCGGGTTCGGCGCGGGCCGACACGTCCCACTGCGCGGGGCTTTCCGCCATGCCCAGCGGGGCCTGCAGGTTGTAGGCCGCCTGCCGCGCTCCGCTTGATGGGGTCGCAGGCCGCTGCGCCGCCATCGCCCCCAACGCGCCCCCCAGAGTCGAGGAGGACCGATGCCCCCCCTCGGCCAGCGCATGGCGCAGCCCCGAGACGACGAGCCCCCGCGCCAGCCCGGGATCGCGGAACCGCACCTCGGTCTTGGCGGGGTGGACGTTCACATCCACCAGTTCCGGCACGCAGCCGATCTCGAGCACCGCCACCGGATGACGGTCGCGCGCCAGCACATCGGCATAGGCCGCGCGCAACGCCCCCACGAGCAGCTTGTCGCTCACCGGGCGGCCATTGACGGCGAAATATTGCGCGACCGCTGCGCCGCGCGAGAATGTCGGCAGACCCGCAAAGCCTGTCAGCCGCAACCCCTCGCGCGCGGCGTCGATGCGCAGCGCATTCGCGGTGAATTCGCGCCCCAGCACAGCCGCGACCCGCGCCTCGAGCGCATCGAACAGTGTGCCCTGCCCCGCGTCCAGCCGAAGGATCTCGCGGTGGCCGCCCTGCGAGACGTCGTGCAGAGCGAATCCCACCTGCGGCGCGGCCAGCGCGAGGCGGCGCAGCACATCGGCGATGGCCTGCGCCTCGGCCCGGTCCGAGCGCAGGAATTTCAGCCGTGCAGGGGTGGCGTGGAACAGATCCCGCAACTCCACACAGGTGCCATGGGGCGCGGCCTCGGGGCGGGCGGGCTCCATGCGACCGCCGCTGACGGTGATACGCGCGCCGGGCGCTCCTTGCGCGCGCGAGGTGATGGTCAGCCGCCCCACGGCGCCCAGCGAGGGCAGCGCCTCACCCCTGAAGCCGAAGGAGCGGATATTCAGCAGGTCCGAGCCGTCGATCTTGGATGTCGCGTGCCGGGCAAGGGCCAGCGGCAGCTCTTCGGGCGACATGCCATGCCCGTCATCGCGCACCCGGATCAGCGTCTTGCCGCCATCGGCATAGGCGACCTCGATCCGTCGCGCACCTGCGTCAATCGCGTTCTCGACCAGTTCCTTGACGGCAGATGCGGGCCGCTCGACCACTTCGCCCGCCGCGATGCGATTGACGGCGGATTCGTCGAGTTGCCGGATTTCGGGGCGTATCTTGGGGCCGGGCGCATTCATCCTACCGGATATAGCAGTCCCCGCCCGGCCTGCCAAGCGTCAGTTCAGCCCCACCGGCTCGCCCACCACGACAAAGCGCAAGGCCTCGGGGTCGAACAGCCGCGCGACGAGGTCATTGACCTGATCCAGCGTAAGATCGCGGACCAAGTCATTGCGGACATTCACATAATCGATGTCGAAACCCTGGTATTGCATCGACGCCATGATCGAGGCGATGGAGGCGTTGCCATCGAACCGTAACGGATAGGCGCCGGTCAGATAGGTCACGATCCGGTCCAGCTCTGCCTCGGTAACGCCGTCCTGCTGCATCTGCGCCCATTCCTCGCGCAGCAATTCGAGCACTTTTTCAACATTGGCGTTGTCAGTGGACAGTCGGCCCTGAAAGCTGTCACCCAGCAGACCAGACGACAGGAAGCTTCCTATTCCGTAGGTTAGGCCCCGTTCTTCGCGCAATTCGCGCATCAGCCGGGTGCCGAAACGGCCGCCCCCGAAGATCTCGTTTGCCACAAACCCGACCAGAAAGTCCGGATCGTCGCGCGGGATGCCAGCATGGCCGAAGGCCACCACCGATTGCGGCCCGTCAAAGGGCACGATCTCGATCCCCGGCTCGGCCTGGAACGCGACCCGCTCGGGCAGCGGCGGACCCGTATCGGGGATGCCCTCGAACAGCCGGTCGAGCAGCCCGCCCAGCGCCTCGGCGTCGATATCGCCCGCCGCGCCCATATGCACCCGATCGCGCGCAATTGCGCCCTGATGTGCCTCGATCAGCGCGTCCCGGTCAAGAGCGCCGACGGTCTCGGGCGTGCCGTCGGCGGGACGTGCGTAGGGATGGCCCGCAAAGGCAGCCTCGGCAAAGGCGCGCGAGGCGATGGTGTTCGGATCCAGCGCGTCGCGGCGCAGGCTCGACAGCGCCCGTGCGCGCACCCGCTCGATGGCATCCTCGTCAAAACGCGGCTCGGTCAGCGCAAGCCGCAGATGGTCGATCACCGCTTCGGCATCCTCGGTCAGGAAGCGCGCAGACACGGTCACGGTATCGCGCCCCGAATCGAAACGCAGCCGGGTGACAAGCTCTTCGCTGCGGGTGGCGAAGGCCTGGGCGTCCAGATCGCCCGCCCCTTCGGAGAGAAGCGCGGTCATCAGGCTGACCGCGCCCGCGGTCTCATCGCTGTCGAGGGTCGCGCCCCCCTCGAAGATCAGCTCCAGCGCCACGAAGGGGATCGAGCTCTCCTCGACCAGCCAGGCCTCCAGCCCCGAGGGCGAGGTGACGGGGGTGATGTCGACCTCGGCCCGCAGCGGGGTGGCGAGCAGGAAAAACAGG
>PXES01000001.1 GCA_003564655.1 Paracoccaceae bacterium | reverse complement strand
GCTGCCGAGGAACAGCGCCTCGATACGTTGCGCATGGTGCGCGACGCGCTCGACGCAAGGCGCAGCATCCTGGCCTTTCAGCCTGTCGTGCAGGCACGGATGCCCAAGCGCGCGGCCTTCTATGAGGGGTTGATCCGCATCGTCGATCATACCGGACGCATCATCCCGGCCATGGATTTCATGGGCGCGGTCGAGACGAATGAGCTTGGCCGCCGTATCGACTGCCTCGCGCTCGAAATGGGGCTGGCCACGCTGGCGGTAGAGCCCTCGATACGCGTGTCGATCAACATGTCGGCGCGCTCCATCGGTTACCCGGAGTGGCTGGCAACGCTTGAACGCGGCCTGCGTGGTCGCCCCGATATCGGCGAGCGGCTGATCCTCGAGATCACGGAATCCTCGGCCATCCTGATGCCCGATCTGGTGACGGTGTTCATGCAGGACATGCAGGAGCGCGGCATCTGCTTCGCGCTGGACGATTTCGGCTCTGGCTATACCGCGTTCCGCTATCTGAAGGATTTCTACTTCGATATCGTCAAGATCGACGGCGCGTTCATCCGCGATATCGCTCACAATCCCGACAACCAGATCCTGACCCAGGCGCTGGTCTCGATCGGGCGGCATTTCGACATGTTCACGGTCGCCGAATCGGTCGAGACCGCCGAGGATGCGCGGCTACTGGTCGAGATCGGGGTGGACTGCCTGCAGGGCTATCACTTCGGGGCCCCGGCGACCCAGCCCCCGTGGAAGGAATCGCACCTCAAGGCGCGTATCACGGGCTAGCAGGGGGAGGGTCTCAGGCGGGCTCGGGAAAAGCTGCGGCGCTGTGCGCGGGTCGTCAATGGAACCCGGGCCGCGCGCGGATACGGCCTGCGGGACCGTGATGCGCCCTTTCTTTGGGAACCCGCAGCGGGCGGAACGATTGCGGGTTTACTTCTTGGGCGCCTGCGTCGCGGCACATCCGGCACTGCACCCCATAGCCCGCCGCGTGGCAGGTACGGGCCTGCCCCCGTGACGCCCGCGACCATGGCGCGCAAGGGCGCACAAGGGCGCACTGCGACGCCTTCGGCGCAACGTGAAAGGACGCGCACGCCCAAAGCCCACCGCGCGCCAGGTAATGACCCGCACTCAGCGCCCTGCGGCGCGGCGGATCGTGCTACCCCGACACTCCCAGCGCATCGCGCAGTTGCGTCCACTCCGCCTCGGGTCCCGGCAGACCAAGGCGCAGCCATTCGGGCGAATAGGGGAAGACCCGGCTCCAGATACGGGCGCGGGCAAGCTGATCCTGCGCGCGCATGGCGTTCGCCGTGCGATAGGTGCGGAAAAGCGCAGTGCCGCCGACCAGTTCCCAGCCCGCCCGCGTGGCCAGCGCATCCAGTCGTGCCGCCCCGTCCTGCAACCGCGCGAGGCTTTCTGCCTGCCAGCGGGTGTCACCCAGCGCCCGCTGCCCCAACTCCAGCGCCGGGCCGCTGACCGGCCACGGCCCGGCCATCTCGGCCAGCGCATCGATGACCTGCGGGCCGCCCAGCACGAAACCCAGCCGCAACCCCGCCAGCCCCCAGAACTTGCCGATCGAACGCAGCACCACCAAGCGCTCGCTGGCCGCAGCCGCGACGGAAAGCCCCGGCGCCCCCTCGACAAAACTCTCATCGACGACCAGCCGCCCGACCTGCCCGGCCAGCGCGCGCAGTGCCTCGGGCGGCGTCTGGCGGCCATCGGGGTTGTTGGGATTGACCACCACGGCCAGATCCGCCCCGGCCAGCGCATCAAGCGCGGCGACCTCTTCGACGTCCCACCCCGCGGCGCGCAGGCAGGCGGCATGTTCGTTATAGGTCGGCCCCAGCACGCGCGCCCGCCCGGAAGGCCCCAGACGTGGCAGAAGCTGGATCGCCGCCTGCGCACCGGGCAGGGCGAGGCAAGGGGCGTCAGTCGCGTGGGCCGCGCGCGCGGCGGCAATCAGTGCCTCTTGCGCGGCACGTGTGGGAAGATCGGTCCAATGATGCCCCTGGATCGGTGCAATCGGATAGGGCAGCCGGTTGATGCCCGTCGACAGATCGATCCAGCCCTCCCCTCCGAAGCGCGCCCGTGCCCTGTCGATATCGCCACCGTGATCGCGCATCTGCTCTGCCCCCTGCTTGCGCGTGCATAGCCTGCGCGCATGGCAAGGGAAAGCCACCTCCGCTTGCGCGCGCGGGCCGCGGGCGGGTGGGTGGGGCGGCCCGCGCGCGCAAGCGGAGGTGGCGCCGTTTGCCCCTGCCGCGCAGCGTGGTATAGCCCGGCGCATGACATCGATGCCCCCTCTCATCGCGCTCTATCTTGGGCTTGCGCGCGTGGCGCCACCGCTCTGGTCGCTTGCGTTGCGTGCCCACGCGCGCAAGGGCATCGAGGACCCGGCCCGCCTGCCCGAGAAGTGGGGGAAACCCGCGTCGCCGCGCCCGCCCGGCGAATTGATTTGGCTGCACGGTGTCAGCGTCGGGGAAAGCAATGCGCTGCTGACCTTGATCACACGGCTGGGGCGCGAGCGTCCCAAGACACATTTCCTGCTGACCACGATCAGCCGCGCCTCGGTCGAGGCGCTGGAGCGGCGCGAACTGCCGCCGCGTGTGATTCATCACTACGCCCCCATCGACTGCCCCGGCCCGGTGCGCGCCTTTCTCGATCACTGGCGCCCCGACCTGTTCATCCTGTCAGAAATGGATCTCTGGCCCTGCCTGCTGCACGAGGCGTCGCGCCGCGAAATCCCGATGCTGATGCTCAATGCCGATGTCACGCCGCGCCGCCACCGCCGCCGCCGCCGTGCCGCGCGCGCGAATGGCTGGCTGATGGACCGCTTCACCGAGATTCATGTGCAGGATGCCCGCTCGCAGGCGCTGTTTCAGGAGATCGGCGCGCCCGGGTCCAAGATGCGGGTCACGGGGCTGCTCAAGGCCGCATCGGCCCCGCCGCCCGATCTGCCAGAGGCTCGCGCGGCGCTCGAGGCGCAGATCGGCGACCGGTCGGTCTGGCTGGCGGCCTCGACCAAGATGGAAGAGGAAGCGCAGGTCATGCAGGCCCATGCCCATGCGCTGACACTCTCGCCCGAGATGCTGATGATCGTGGCGCCCCGCCAGATGAAGGACGCCGACGTGACCGAGGCCGCCGCGCGCGCCGAATTCCCGCCCGATCGGATCGCGCGCCGCAGTCGCGGCGAGCCGATCACGCCGCGCACCTGCGTCTACATCGCCGATTCGCTGGGCGAGATGGGGATGTGGCTGCGCATGGTGAAGGTCGCCTATACCGGGCAATCGCTGCCGCTCGAGGGTGGCGTGTTCATGGGTGGCAAGAACCCGTTCGAGGCGCTGGCGCTGGGGGTGCTGGTCGTCCACGGCCCGCAGACCGGCAATTTCCAGGAGGCCTACCGGATGCTGCGCGAGGCTGGCGCGGCCGTCGAGGTGGCGGGGCAAACAGAGCTGGGCAAGGTCGTCGTCGCGGCGCAGGACGCGGATTATCGCGCGCCCTATCTCGAGGCTGCACGCACCGTACTGGCGCAGACCCGCGCACCGCTCGACGCTGCGTCATCGGCCGTGGAACGTCTGCTGGGGCCGCCCGAGGCGCACAACCGCGCACGGCACGGCTAGGCGGTTTCCCCCGCGGCGGTTTCAGGGTATCGGTGCGCCGCGTCGCAAGCGAAACGGAATTGAAAGGACAGGTCATCATGGACAGCCTGCGTGTTTATATCGGGTGGGATTCGCGCGAGGACATTGCCTATCAGGTCGCCAAACAGTCCTTGGAGAAGCGCGCCAGCATCCCGGTCGAGGTGCACCCTCTCAAACTGCCCGAACTGGTCGAACAGGGGCTTTACACACGCGAGATCGACCCGCTGGCCTCGACCGAATTTACCTATTCGCGCTTTCTGGTGCCGCATCTGGCCGGGTATCAGGGCTGGGCGGTGTTCGTCGATTGCGACTTCCTGTTCTTCGGCGATGTGGCCGAGCTGCGCGATTACATGGACCCGAAATACGCTGTGCTCTGCGTGCAGCACGACTATCAGCCGACCGAGACGACCAAGATGGACGGCGTGCCGCAAAGCGCCTATCCGCGCAAGAACTGGTCGTCCTTCATGCTGATGAATTGCGGGCATCCCTCGACGCAAAGCCTGACGCCCGAGGTGGTAAACAGCCAGACCGGGGCGTATCTGCACCGCCTGCAATGGGCGCAGGATGACGAGATCGGCGCGCTGCCCACGGGCTGGAACTGGCTCGAAGGCTGGTATGACAAGCCCGAGACGGGCTACCCGCAGGCCGTCCACCACACTCGCGGCGGGCCGTGGTTCAAGGAATGGCAGCATGTCGATTACGCGGATGAATGGCTGGCCGAGGCCGCAGAATACAAGGCGCGCGGCTCGTAATCGGGCTGATCCGGGGCGCGGGCGCGCGCCTATTCCAGTTCGCGCGGGACCGTGAAATCGCGCACCACGCCCCGGCCCTCGCGTATCGACGACCAGTCGGGCGCGTCGAAATCCGCGACCAGGGTCGCGCAGGTCGGGTAGCGCAGAAACCCGTCATGCGCGGGGGGCTTGGCGACCAAGCGTTCCGCCAGCGCCGCGATACCGGGGTTGTGGCCGATCATGATCACCGCGCCCGCCTCGGCCGTGTGCAGTGTTTTCAGCATCACCTCGGGGCTGGCATGATAGAGCGCCGAGACAAAGCGCCCGGGTGGCAGCTCAGGCAGTTCAGCCGAGAGCAGCGCCCAGGTTTCGCGCGTGCGCGCCGCGTCAGAGACCAGCGCCTGCTGCGGCAGGTAGCCGCGTGCTGCCAGCCAGCGCCCGATACGCGGCGCGGCTTCGCGGCCCCGCGCGTTCAGCGGACGCTCGTGATCAGTGTGGAACGGGTTGTCCCAGGCGGATTTCGCGTGGCGTGTCAGGATCAGGCGCAGGGTCATCGGTGGAACTGCCTCATGTGATAGGCCGATTGGGCGGGCTCGCGGCCATGCGCCTGCGACACCGGGCAGGCCGCGCGCACCGCGCAGCCGCCCGACATGCAGCCCTTACCCGCGGGCCGGTCGAGAAAGGCATGGCAGGCGGCGAGATCATAGCCCACCCCGCTCAGCGCGCCGACCGGGCAGGCCGTCAGGCAAGGTCGCGCGCAGTCCGTGCAGGGGTTGGGCAGGGGCCGGGCGGGCAATGCCGCACGCAGCCCGATGGCCCCACGATAGGACACCCACAGCCCCGCCTGTGCATGGACAAGCAGCGGCACCGGCGCGAGGTAGGCCTGCCCCGTGGCCAGGGCCCAACTGACGAACGGATGCGGCGGTTGGGTTCCGAAGGGGAACAGCGCCTGACCGTCAATCGCTGCCGCCATCGCGCCGATCACGCGCTGCGACCAGCGGTCGATCGGGTCGGCCGTGCCATCCGAGAACTCCGGCGCAGCGGTGACATGCGCCCAGAACCCGGGGCCAGAGGGACCAAGCAGCACCAGCGCGCGCAGCCCCTCGGGCAGAGCTGCCGCGCCCTCCGGGACGATGCCTAGGATCGCCAGCGACTCGGTCCCGGCCATCGCGTCGATCTGGCCGACCCGGTCCATCGGCTCAGCCCTGCGGCTTGATCTGCGGCTCGGAGTCGCGGATGATGCTGCCAGCACCGTGATCGGTGAACAATTCCAGCAGGCAGGCATTGGGCGCGCGCCCGTCGAGGATCACAACCGCGCGCACCCCGCCCGCGATGGCGGCGAGCGCGGTCTCGGTCTTGGGGATCATGCCGCCCGCGATCACGCCCGCCTCGGTCAGGTCGCGCACATGCGCGGGCGAGAGTTGGGTCACCACCTCTCCGGCGGCATTCTTTACGCCCGAGACGTCTGTCAGCAGCAGCAGGCGGTCGGCCTCGAGCGCCGCGGCGATGGCGCCCGCGACCGTGTCGCCGTTGATGTTGTAGGTCTCGCCCTGCCGTCCCATGCCCAGCGGCGCGATGACGGGCACGAAGCCCCCGGCGAACAAATGGTGCAGCAACTCCGGGTTGACCGCGACGGGCCGCCCGACAAGGCCCAGCGCGGGGTCGTCGGCCTCGCACAGGATCATGCCGCCATCCTTGCCCGACAGGCCCACCGCCTTGCCGCCCTCATCCTGGATCGCCTGCACGATGCGCTTGTTGACCGCGCCCGACAGCACCATCTCGACCACCTCCATGGTCGCGGCATCAGTCACGCGCTTGCCGCGCACGAAGTCCGAGGTGATGTTCAGCCGCCCCAGCAGATCGTTGATCATCGGCCCGCCGCCATGCACGATCACCGGGTTGACGCCGACCTGCCGCATCAGCACCACATCGCGCGCGAAAGAGGCCATCTCGGCCGCGTCGCCCATTGCGTTGCCGCCGAACTTGATGACGACGATCGCGCCGGCATAGCGTTGCAGATAGGGCAGCGCCTCGGAGAGGGTGCGGGCGGTGGAAAACCAGTCCTGGGTCATGGGGCGTTGGGTCTTCATGGGTCAGCTCAGCCCCGCGATTATGGCGCGCAGGCTTTCAATGCCCTGGCCGGTCTCGGACGAGGTGACGACGATTTCGGGATAGGCGGCGGGGTGTTTGGCGAGAGCTGCGCGGACCTGATCCAGCACCCGCGCGGCATCGGCCGCCTTGGGCTTGTCGGCCTTGGTCAGTACGAGCTGGAAGGTCACTGCCGACTGATCAAGAAGTTTCAGGATCTCGCGATCCACATCCTTGATGCCGTGGCGCATATCGACCAGCACGAAAGCGCGGCGCAGTGTGGCCCGCCCCGCGAGGTAGGATTTCAGCAGCGCCTGCCATTTGGCCACCACGGGCAGCGGCTCCTTGGCAAACCCATAGCCCGGCAGGTCGACAAGATAATGACTGTCGCCTGCGGTGAAGAAGTTGATCTCCTGCGTGCGGCCCGGCGTGTTCGAGGTCCGCGCCAGTGCCTTGCGCCCGGTCAGCGCGTTGATCAGGCTGGACTTGCCGACATTCGAGCGGCCCGCGAAGCAGACTTCCAGCCGGTCGGCAGGGGGCAAGCCGTCCATCGCGACGACGCCCTTGAGGAATTCCACCTGCCCGGTCAGCAGCTTGCGCCCGCTCTCGCGCGCAAGCGGTTCGGGCGCCGGGGCCTCGGGAAAGGCAAGCGCGGTCATGTGGCCCGTCCCGCTGCGTCGCCCGTCACGATTTCGCCGCCAGCGATCACCTGCGCATAGACGCCGAAATCCGTGTGGCCGTAACCCGTCTCGAGCGCGTCGAGCGTGTCATGATCGATCCGCCCGGTCGCGCAATCGACCATGGTGGCGCGGCAGCGCCCGATCCGTTCGACCACGCGCAACCGGGCCGCGCCGATGTGCAACTCCTGCCCGACCAGATCGAATTCCTCCCATGCCTCTGGACCGTCCAGCCAGAGATTGCCCCGCCAGCGATCCATCCCAAGATCGACGCCCACCCGGTCACTCAGCGCGCGCAGCGTGGCGAGGTTGAGGATCGAAACGGATTCGAAATCCGTGTCGGTCATCCCGCGCCCGGCGCTGACCAGCCGCACGGGCTGCGCGCGCCCGCCCGCCATCAGCGGCGCGACCCAGTTCAGGAAATCGGCCTGGCCCTGCGCCGTGTCGGGGGCGACACGCAATTCGGGCCGGTCGGGATGGGTGAGGGTCAGCACTCCGGCCCCCTCGTCATAGGCGCTGCGGATGGCCTGCAGCGTGGGGGTCTTGGCCCCGCGGGTAAAGTTCATGCAAGGATTCCAGCCGGGCATCAGTGTCGCCGCCTCATGCGCGACGGCCCAGTGGCGATCGAAGGGCAGGCACCGCCCCGGCACAAGCGTCCCCCGGTCCAGCGCCTCGCGGCCATGGGCCTTGACGGGATGGCGGAAAATATGCGCGAGCCGCCACCCCACGCCGCCCTAGCCCTTCTTCTTCTTGACGCCGATATTGCCCAGCAGGTCGGGCCGCGAGCCGTTCATCGCCATGATCGAGTATTGCTGGGTGAAGGTGATGACGTTGTTCGCGATCCAGTAGAGCACGAGCCCCGAGGCAAACCAGCCCAGCATGAACATGAAGATCCACGGCATCCAGGTCATCACCGCCTGCTGGATCGGTTCCGTGGGCGCCGGATTGAGCTTCATCTGCAGCCACATCGACACGCCCAGACAGATCGGCAGGATCCCGATGAAGATCAGCGACAGGAAGCTGTCCGGAGGCGGCGCTGCAAAGGGCAGCAGGCCGAACAGATTCATGATCGAGGTCGGGTCGGGCGCCGAGAGGTCGTTGAACCCCCCGAACCATTCTGCATGGCGCAGATCGATGGTGACGAAGATCACCTTGTAGAGCGAGAAGAAGATCGGGATCTGCAACAGGATCGGCAGGCAGCCCGCGGCCGGGTTCACCTTCTTCTCCTTGTAGAGCTTCATCATCTCCTGCTGCATCATCTGCCGGTCGTCGCCCGCACGTTCCTTGATGGCCATCATCTCGGGCTGCAGTTCCTTCATCCTGGCCATACTGACATAGGATTTCCACGCCAGCGGCAGCAGGATGGCCTTGATCAGCAGCGTCAGCGTGATGATCGCCCAGCCCATGTTGCCGATGATGCCGTTGATGAAATACAGCGTCGCGAAGATCGGCTTGGTCAGAAAGAAGAACCAGCCCCAGTCGATCGCGTCGATGAAGCGGTCGATGCCCAGTTCGCGCTCGTAGCCGCGCACCACGGACCATTCCTTGGCACCGGCAAAGAGCATTGTGCGCGCCTCGTCGCGCTCGCCCGGCCCGACAGTGATGGTGGGCAGGTCGGCACGGGTCTGATAGACGTCGCGCGACGGGATGTAGCGTGAGACGGCTGAGAAAGCCTGCCCCGGCTCAGGCGCCAGAACGGCCATCCAGTATTTGTCGGAAATGCCCAGCCAGCCGTTTTCGGCAACTTCGGTCACGCGGGCATTGGTGCGTTCCTGCTCATGCGTGCTGAAATTGCGGACATTGCGATAGCTGTCCTCGTCCAGACGCCCGTCGGCGACCTGGATGAAGCCTTCATGGCTGATGAAGAAATTCTCCAGGTCCGAGGGCTCGCCATGGCGCGAGATCAGCCCGTAGGGCGCCATCCGCGCGGTCTGCTCGCCCGTGTTGTGGACAGCTTGAGTGACGGTGAACATATAGTCCTCGTCCACCTCGAAGCGTTGGGTGAACTCGAGCCCCATGTCATTGGTCCAGCTCAGCGTCACCGGGCTGCCCACGCCAAGCCGATCGCCCTCGACCAACTCCCACGGGGTGTTCGCGCCGGGCACGTCCTCCCAGCCCATGTCGCGGCCGGGACGCCAACCATAGAGGGCGTAGAACGCTTCGTTCTCGCCCTCGGGGATCAGAAGCTGGACGATGTCGGAGTCAGGCTCGGTCGTGCGGAAATAGTCGCGCAGCGACAATTCGTCGATACGACCGCCCAGCAGGTTGATCGTGCCGGTCAGCCGTGGCGTGTCGATATCGATACGCGGCAGTTCCTCGGTGCTGACCTCCTCCGCCTCGGCCATGGTCTGGGTATCATCGGCATCGCCAGCCTCGGGCAGCTCGGTCACGTCGGCAGAGTCGGACGGCACGGGTTCGGGCGGCGGAAACATCCACATCCAGCCCACGAGCACCAGCAGGCTCAGGGCAAAGGCCAGTAGCAGATTACGGCTCTGTTCATCCATGTGGACGCATCATCCCTGTCAGCGTGTCGGGGCCGGTTCAACAGAAGCCCCGGCCAAAGGTCAAGCGGTTTTCCCCTAGCGCACCGGGCACGCCGGATCACAACTGGTCGGGGCCACCCGCGTCGGGCCTGCGTGTCGCCAGCCCCGCAAAGTCGAACAGCGCCGGGTCGGGCAGGTGCGATGGGCGCGCATTCAGCAATGCGCGGAACATGACGTTGCGCCGCCCCGGGCTGCTGCGCTCCCACTCATCCAGCAGCGCCTTGACCTGCATCCGCTGCAACCCGTCCTGCGACCCGCACAGGTCACAGGGGATGATCGGGTAGCCCATCGCCTGTGCGAAACGGTCGCAATCCGCCTCGGCCACAAAGGCCAGCGGGCGATAGACGAACAGGTCCCCCTCCTCGTTCACCAGCTTGGGCGGCATGGTGGCCAGCCGCCCGCCATGAAAGAGGTTCATGAAGAACGTCTCCAGCAGGTCGTCGCGGTGGTGCCCCAGCACGACGGCGCTGCACCCCTCCTCGCGCGCGATCCTGTAGAGGTTGCCGCGCCGCAGCCGCGAGCAGAGCGCGCAATAGGTCCGGCCCTGCGGCACCTTGTCGATCACAACCGAATAGGTGTCCTGATACTCTATCCGGTGCGGAATCTGCATGCGCGTCAGGAACTCGGGCAGCACGGTCGCCGGAAAGCCCGGCTGGCCCTGATCGAGATTGCAGGCCAGCAACTCGACCGGCAACAGCCCGCGCCATTGCAACTCGACCATCGCGGCGAGCAGCGTATAGCTGTCCTTGCCGCCCGACAGGCAGACCAACCAGCGGGTGCCGGGTTCGACCATGGCGTACTGCTCCAGCGCGGCGCGGGTCTCGCGAATGATGCGCTTGCGTAGCTTGCGGAACTCGGTCGTGTCGGGCGCGTCGCGCAGGATCAGCGGCAGGTCGGTGTCATCCAGCATCGTGCTTGCCTTTCGCGTCATGGGCCGGGTCGGCCCCCGGCACTGGGTCGTAGCCCGAACGCCCCCAGGGGTGGCCCCGGCCGATCCGCCGCAGGGCCAGCCAACCACCCTTCAGCGCGCCATGGCGCTGTAGAGCCTCGAGCGCGTAGGCCGAACAAGTGGGCTGATAGCGGCAGTTCGACCCCAACCACGGGCTGAGCACCACCTGATAGCCGCGCACCAGCCACGCAAACAGACGCGCGAGCGGGCTCATGCGGGCGGGCCCGCATGAATGCGCGACAGCGCACGCTCCAGGTCGCGACACATCGCGGCGAAGTCATGCGCCACAGTCACCCCCGGACGTCCGACCAGCACATAATCCCAGCCGGCCCGCCCCTGCGCCGGCAGCACCGCGCGCGCCACTGCGCGCAAGCGCCGCTTGGCACGGTTGCGGGTCACGGCGTTGCCGATCTTCTTCGAACAGGTGAAGCCCACCCGAACCGGACCACGCCGCTCGCGCGGGCGGGCCTGCAACAGGAAGGCAGGACGGGTCATCCGCCGGGCGCGGGCGGCGCGCAGGAAATCGGCGCGCCGTTTCAGAGTTTCAACCGGCGCGCAAGACAAAACCGCCGGGTCGGGCGTGACCTCGGCGTCCTGCCTTGCCACATCTGCCCCCGGCGGTGTCATGATAACCCTCAGGCGGCCCGCGCTGCGGGCGCTGCGGCTCAGGCCGACAGCTTCTTGCGGCCCATGCGGCGGCGGGCGTTCAGGATCTTGCGCCCGGCCTTGGTGGCCATCCGCGCGCGGAACCCGTGGCGGCGCTTGCGCACCAGATTGCTGGGCTGATAGGTGCGTTTCATTGCTCCGTATCCTTTTTTCGGGCACAGGAGATCCTGTCGGATTCGGTGCCGGTGCTCATATCAGACCTGCGCCCTACCGTGCCCTCGATGGCAAGTCAATTCGATTGGGCGCGCCAACTGGCCAAGACTGCGACTTTTGCGGCACGTGATCGACCCGGCGCGCAATCGCACGCCCGGTCAGTGTCTGCGCGCAGCCCTCTCAGGCTGGTGCATGGGAATGGCGCGCAATGCGGGGCAGACCCGCTCCGAGAAGCTGGCGCGCAAGTACGCAGGAGAGCGCGAAAAGGACCACCCCCGCAGGCAGGTCGACAAGATGGTGCCCGCCATGGATGGCAGTGGCCGGGATCACCAGAAGGTTGATCGCGGCAAGGGGCCAGAACAGAACCGTTCCACGCGCAAACCACACTGCGAGCGCCGCCAGCACGATGTGAAAGGATGGGAAGGCGACAGTGCCGAGGATCTTGTGGCGGTGGATGGTGTCCTGTCCATGTTCGGCCAGATGCATGAGCTGCGCCCCGTAATCGGGTGTCACGATCAGCGACGCGCCGGCGACCGCTGCGGGGTCGGGCGTCAGATAGGCCGACGGCCCGAAGGACGGCCAGATTATCCAGAAAGCGCAAAGGATGACAGCAGACAGCATTCCGGTGACCATCAGATGATGCAGCCGCGCCGTCCGTCCGGTCAGTCCCAGCAGCAGCAGCAGCACCAGCAACTGCCCCAGCGACGAGGCATATGCATAAGCCAGGACCTGCGCCAGAACGGGATACTGTGCCAGCCACTCGACCGCGGCGGCCCAGTCATAGCCGACCCACGCGTCAAGCGCGAAAAGCTGATCATCGATCAGCGGACGATGCAGCGGGAACTGCAAGGAAAAGACCAGCGCCTGCACGCTCGAGAACAGGGGATAAAGCCCCAATGCGAAAAAGGTGACGGAAAACCGCGCCAGAATTTCCCGTCCCCGTATAAGCAGCCCGACCGCAAACAGGATCGCATTCAGGAAGAACCCCCAGTAGAAGGCAGACCATTCGATACGCGTCTCGGAAAGCGCGAGCGACAGACAAAGCGTTGCCGCCGCGAATGCGATGATCGCAAAGGCGACGAGTTCGCCGCGATAGAGAATGCCCATGCCAGCCTCCGGTCACGTGTTTTCCGCAGGAAACCAGCTCGAAGGGGCAAAATTCCGGCGAGAAGTCGGTTGCATCGTGACAGTCCGGGAAAACGCACCCACACGCCATTCGCCGCCACGAGAGGCGCGCGCACTTGCCGGGGCGTTTCACTTCGACGTGAAGCCCGCTACACTTGTGAAACGAACGTGGCAGGAAGGCAGTATCTGTCCAGAGGCCATTATGACAGGATAACAGATGCCGCAAATCCACCCCTCGGCGCGTTGGCGCCAGCGTTTGCCGCTGATCGTGCTCGCGGTTGCGGCTGTGATCGCCTTCGTGACGCTGCGCGACCTGATCTCGTTCGAGGCGCTGCGCGACAACCGCACCGCCTTGCTGGCGTTTCGTGACGAGAATTACCTGGTGACGGCGCTGGGCTTCATCGCCGCCTATATTGCCGTTGTGGCCCTGTCGTTGCCCGGCGCGGCGATTGCCACGCTGACGGGTGGCTTTCTGTTCGGGCTGTTTCCCGGTGCGCTGTTCAATCTGGTGGGGGCGACCACCGGGGCGATCCTCATCTTCCTTGCCGTGCGCGCAGGGCTGGGCCGGAGCCTGGCCGCGAAGATCAATGCGCGGGATGGGCGGGCGAAACAACTCGCCGCCGCGCTTCGTGAAAACGAGATCCCGGTGCTGATCTCGCTGCGGCTGATGCCCGTTCTGCCATTCTGGGTGACGAATATCCTTCTCGGGTTGCTGGGGGTGCGGTTGTGGGTCTTTGCCGCCACCACCTTTTTCGGGTCCATGCCGGGCGGGGTGATCTATACATGGGTCGGGATGGGCTTGGGCGATGTCTTCGCCCGCGATGAAACCCCTGACCTGGGCATCATTTTCGAGCCGCATATCCTCGGGCCGCTGTTGGGGCTTGCCGCCCTGTCGTTTCTGCCGATGCTGGTCAAGCGCTGGCGCAAGACGGATGATCTGGCATGAGCGTGATTTCGACGGATATCTGCGTCATCGGCGGCGGCTCGGGCGGCTTGTCGGTCGCGGCGGGCGCCGTGCAGATGGGCGCGCGGGTGGTGCTGGTCGAAGGCCACAAGATGGGTGGCGACTGCCTGAATTACGGCTGTGTTCCGTCAAAGGCGCTGCTGGCCAGGGGCAAGGCCGCAAAGGCCGGCGGAACAGCGGATTTCCCTGCTGCGATGGCGCATGTTCACGCCACCATCGCCGCCATCGAGCCGCATGATTCGGTTGAACGCTTCGAAGGGCTGGGCGTGCAGGTGATCAAGGGCTTCGCCCGCTTCACCGGCAAGGCCGAGGTGGCCGTCGGCGAACAGCGCATCCGTGCGCGACGTTTCGTGATCGCGACGGGCTCGCGCGCGCTGGTGCCGCCCATCCCCGGGCTGGCCGAGACACCGCACATGACCAACGAGACGCTGTTCGAGCAGACCGAGTGCCCCGGTCATCTGCTGATTATCGGCGGCGGCCCCATCGGGCTGGAGATGGCGCAGGCGCATCGGCGCCTGGGCGCGCGCGTGACCGTGATCGAGGGCGCGCAGGCGCTAGGCCGCGACGATCCGGATGCCGCCGCGCTGGTCACGGCGGCGCTGCGCAGCGAGGGGATCGAGATCGTCGAGGGCATCGCCGTCGAGAAGGTCTCGCGTCGCAACGGCTCCATCGAGGTCGAGGTGAAGGGTGGCACGATCTTCACCGGCACGCATCTGCTGGTCGCGGTCGGGCGGCAGCCCAACCTCGAGCGGCTGGATCTGGAGCGCGCGGGCATCCGGCATGACGCACGCGGCATTCGCGTCGATGGCGGGCTGCGCACCACGAACCCCAAGGTCTTTGCCATCGGCGATGTCGCGGGGCACGGGCAGTTCACGCATCTGGCAGGCTATCATGCGGGCATCGTCATTCGCCGCGCGCTCTTCGGCCTGCCCGCGCGCGCCCGGCACGATCACATCCCGCATGTCACCTATACCGACCCCGAACTCGCCCAGATCGGCCCGACAGAGGCCCAGGCCCGCAAGATGCATGGTCCGGCGCTGAGCGTGCACAGGATCGACTATGACCAGATCGACCGCGCTCAGGCCGAAGGGCGCACTGACGGGTTTCTGAAACTCATGGTGGTGCGCGGGCGACCGATTGGCGTTACCCTGGTCGGCGCACAGGCAGGCGAATTGATCGCCCCCTGGGCCGTCGCGATCAGCAACCGGATGAAACTGTCGGCGATGGCAGGCACGGTGCTGCCCTACCCCACACTGGCGGAAATCAGCAAACGTGCCGCAGGGGCCTATTTCTCACCCAGACTCTTTGATAACATAAATGTGAAGCGCATTGTTCGGGTCGTACAACGCTGGTGGCCCTGACCTGCGCAGGTTAGGTCTGGGGCATGTTCTCGAATTCTCTGTCGTCGCGATTTCTGTGGCTCGTCGTCATCTTCGTCCTGCTGGCCGAGGTGCTGATCTTCGTGCCCTCGGTCTCGCGCTTCCGCGAGGACTATCTGCTTGCCCGGCTGGAACGGGCGCAGATCGCCTCGCTGGCGCTGCTCGCCTCGGACGGGTCGATCGCGGGCGAACTGGCGACCGAGCTGCTGGAGAATGCGGGCGTGTTCAATGTCGTGCTGCGCCGCGATGCCGTGCGCGAACTGATCCTGTCCTCGCCCCTGCCCGAACCGGTGGCCGAAACCTATGATCTGCGCAGCGCGAATTCCTTCACACTGATGCGCGATGCGCTGCACGAGATGTTCGGCACCGAGCCGCGCATCATCCGCGTCATCGGCGACCCGGTGCGACAAGCGGGGCTGCTGATCGAGATCACGCTCGACACCCGGAACCTGCAACAGGAGTTGTGGGAGTATGGACGACGAATCCTGTTGCTGTCGCTGATCATCTCGGGCGGGACGGCGCTGCTGCTCTACATCTCGATCCAGGCGCTGGTGGTGGCCCCGATGCAGCGTGTCATCCGGTCGATGTCGGATTATGCCGAGTCGCCGCAGGACGCCAACCGCATCATCACCCCGAAATCGGGCGTGCGCGAGCTGCGCGCCGCCGAAGAGGCGCTGTCGAAGATGCAGACCGACCTGACCGGGCTCTTGCGGCAGAAGGATCGGCTGGCCCAACTCGGTGGATCGGTGGCACGCATCAGCCATGATCTGCGCAACATGCTGACGACCGCGTCCATGCTGGCCGACCGGATGGAGATGAGCCGCGACCCCAGCGTGAAACGCGCCGCGCCCAAGCTGGTCGGCTCGCTGGCGCGCGCGATCAACCTGTGCGAATCGACGCTGGCCTTCGGCAAGGCCGAGGACCCGCCGCCCAAGCTCGGCCCGGTGCGCGCCGCCCCCCTGATCGAGGATGTGGTCGAGAACGAGAAACTCGCGCTGGCCGAGGGTGCCGATATCACCTTCCTGACCGATGTGCCGGACGATCTGATGCTGCGTGTGGATAGCGAGCAGATCTTCCGCGTGCTGTCCAATCTTGTGCGCAATGCCCGGCAGGCGATCGAGGCGGCGGGCCAGCCGGGCGTGATCGAGATCCTCGCCAAGCCCGCCCGGCATGAACAGGCCAAGGGCGTCGCCATCCGTATCGGCGACACGGGCCCCGGCCTGCCTGCGAAAGCGCGCGATCATCTGTTCGAGGCGTTCCAGGGCGGCGCGCGCAAGGGCGGGGTGGGGCTGGGCCTCGCCATCGCGGCCGAGCTGGTGCGCGGCCATGGCGGGCGGCTGGAGCTGGTGCGCAGCGACGCCGAGGGCACGGAGTTCCGCATCTGGCTGCCCGGCCCGGAATGAGCCCGCTTCACGCGCAAATTCCGTACCCGCCCCCTTGCATTGCCCGGACAAGGGGGATACCAGACTGCCAACGCGCTCGTAGCTCAGCTGGATAGAGCACCAGACTACGAATCTGGGGGTCGGGAGTTCGAATCTTCCCGAGCGCGCCAGTTCTGAAAATGCCCGCACGACTCTGGTTCCGACTTCCCGGTCTGGCGCAGCGCTTTCGCGCAGATCGCTGACAAGCGCCCTCGGGCCATGCCGACCAACCTGGCCTTGCACGCGCCCCGAGGGCGCTTTGGGCATGATGGCGCGGGCAGGAAGCTCTATCAGCCGCGAAGCGCGAAGTAGAACCGCGCGGCTTGCAGGAACGCGGCGCGCCGTCCAGCGGTGAGCGCTTCGGCCTCGGGGTCGGTGCCCCATTGCTCGATCTGCCAATCCTCATCGACGCGCGAGGCGTTCCACAGCGCCTCGGGCGTGGCAAAACGGTCCAGCAGGGCCAGCGCGATGATCAGCGAACCCGACAGCGCCACCAGTTCGTGAAACGCCGCCACCTCGAAGGACGACAGCCGCTCGATATCGACGCGCAGTTCCGCCAGCAGCGGTGCGGGCTGCGGCGCGTGGATCACCCCCACACGCGTCAGGGGTCGCGCGCCATAGCGATGCGCCGCCCAGTCGAGCAGCGGGTCCCAGGCCGCCGCCTCGCGCGCGACCAGCTCCTCGGGCGCCGCGGCGCGGTAGCAGACCAGATCGCTGTCGCCATACTCGGCCAGCAGGCTGGTCACTGCATCCTGCTGCCCGCGCAGCTTGTCGATGGCAACATTGGCGGCGCGGGTGGCGGGCATTGTCTCGGGGTCGGGCACCTCGCCCTGCGAGCGCCATTCCTTCGCCAGCATCTCGGCCACGGCGCGCGTCGGCACCACCAGTTCGGCCCGCGCCGGGGTGCGCAGCCCGCGCCCGTCCAGCATGACAGTAAAACCGCCCGTGCAGGGGCAGACCGCCACGTCTTTCCAGAACCGTCGCTTTACCCAGCCACTCATGCCCCTGCCGTCTCCCAGATCGCCGCCAGCGCATGCGGCAGTTGCGCGAAATCCTCAAGCACGCCCGGCCCAAGCTCGGACGCCGGATGATAGCCCCAGCCCACGCCAAGCCAATGCAGCCCGGCGGCCTGCGCCATCTGCATGTCATGGCTGGTGTCGCCGATCATCACCGCGTCGTGCGCCGCAACGCCCGTCTCGCGCAGGCAGGCCTCGAGCATCGACGGGTGGGGCTTAGACGGGTGGTCATCCGCCACCTGCAGCGTGATGAAATGCCGCCGCAAATCATGCGCCGCAAGCACCTCTTCCAGCCCGCGCCGCGACTTGCCGGTGGCGACACCCGGCAACACCCAAGGGTCGCGCACAAGCGCCGCCAGCGCGGCCTGCGCGCCGGGGGAGAGGGGTGAGCAAGTCTTGGCCCGCAGCGCGGCAAAGGCGGCCTTGTAGCCGACAACAAGCCTCGCGCGATCAGCGGGCGGCATCTCCGGGACCAGCCGCGCCATGGCTTCCGGCAGCGACAGGCCGACGATCTCCAGAACCTTGGCGCGCGGCGGCGGCGCCACTCCCAGTTCGCCAAAGGCGCGCGCCATCGCGGCACAGATATGCGCCTGGCTGTCGACCAGCGTGCCATCAACATCGAAGACGACCAGTCGCAGCCGCATCAGGCGTCCTCGAACGGGTCGGCGGGCACATCGCCCGCGCCCCAGCCGACCAGCTTCCAGGACTGCGCCATATGGGCAGGCAGCGGCGCGGTCAGGGTCAGCGCTTCGCCCGTGACCGGGTGCGTCAGCCGCAGCGATCGCGCGTGCAGATGCAGCTTGCGGCTTACAGCCCCGCCGATCCCCGCACCCCAGCCATCGCCCGGATTTTCCTGCCCCGCGCCGCCATATTTCCCGTCGCCGATGATCGGATGCCCGATCTCGGCCATATGCGCGCGAAGCTGGTGCGTGCGGCCCGTGACGGGCGAGAGCGCCACCCAGGCCGCCCGCGCGCCCAGCCGCTCGAGTACGGCGTAATCGGTGGTGGCGCGCTTGGCACCTTCGACCGCCGCCACCTCGTCAGGATGCAGGCAGCGCATCTTCTCGCCCGCCCCGCGCCCGCCCGCCTTGACCAGCCCGAAGCGGATCGTGCCCATGGCGGGGCTGGGCACACCGGCCACCAGCGCCCAGTAGATCTTGCGCGTCTCGCGCGCGCGGAACGCCTCGGCCAGCCGGCGCGCGACGCGCGGGGTGCGAGCAAGCAGCATCACCCCCGAGGTGTCCTTGTCCAGCCGGTGCACCAGCACCGGGCGGTCCTTGTAGCCGAAACACAGCGCCTCGGTCAGCCCGTCGACATGGCGGGCACCCTGGCCGCTGCCACCCTGGCTGGGCAGCCCGGGGGGTTTGTTGAGCGCGATGATGTGCTGATCCCTCCACAGCACGGCGGCCTGGATCATCGCTTCATCATCGGCGCTGACCGACGCCCGCGACACCGGCGGGGCGGCGCTGGCCTCGGGCAGGGGCGGGATGCGAACGCTCTGCCCCGGTTCCAGCCGGGTCGCGGCCTTGACCCGCCCGCCATCGACCCGGATCTCGCCCTTGCGGCAGGCTTTCTCGATCAACCCTTGCGTGATCTGCGGAAACTGACGCTTCAGCCAGCGGTCCAGCCGCTGCGCGCCGTCCTCGGCACCGACCTGCCGTATCTGGACCCCGGACATGGCACTCTCCTGTGAAACGCCCCCTTCGACCGCGCCGGGCACGCCTTGTCAAGAACCGGATTTTCTTGCCCGAAATACTCCGCCGGGGTGAATTGGGCGTCAGCCCAAGAGGGGGGCGCGCAGCCCCCTACTTGGCCCGCCGGGCGCGCAGCCTGGCGAAATAGGCCACCCGCTTGCCCAGTTCGCGCTCATACCCCCGCTCCAGCGGCGCGTAGAGCACCGGACGCTTGACACCCTCTGGGAAGTAATCCTGCCCCGAAAACCCGTCCTCGGCGTCGTGGTCGTACACGTAGCCCTCGCCATAGCCCTGCTCTTTCATCATCGCCGTGGGCGCGTTCAGGATATGCTTGGGCGGCGGCTGCGAGCCGGTCTCGCGCGCCAGACGCTGCGCGGCCTTCCACGCCGCATAACCCGCATTCGATTTCGGCGCGAGGGCGAGGTAGATCACCGCCTGCGCCAACGCCAGTTCCCCCTCGGGCGCGCCCAGGCGCTCGAAGGTCTGCCAAGCCTCCAGGGTCACCGCTTGCGCCTGTGGGTCGGCGAGCCCGATATCCTCGATTGCCATGCGCACAAGGCGACGCGCCAGGTAGCGCGGATCCTCGCCTCCTTCGATCATGCGCGCGAGCCAGTAGAGCGCGGCATCGGGGTCGGACCCGCGCACCGCCTTGTGCAGCGCCGAGATCAGGTTGTAATGCGCCTCGCCCGCCTTGTCGTATTGCGCCGCGCGCCGCATCAGCCGCGCGCCCAGCGCCTGCGGGTCGAGCTTGTCCTCGACCTCCCAGCCATCGACCTGCGCGATCAGATTGAGAAGCGCCCGTCCGTCGCCATCGGCCATCTCCAAGAGCGCCTCGCGCGCATGGCCCGTCAGCGGCAGCGCGCGTCCCAGTGCCTGCTCGGCGCGCTGCGCCAGTAACTCGAGGTCCGCCAGGTCCAGCCGTTCGAGCACGATCACCTGCGCGCGAGACATCAACGCCGCGTTCAACTCGAATGACGGGTTCTCGGTGGTGGCACCGACGAGGATGATCGTGCCATCTTCCATATAGGGCAGGAAGCTATCCTGCTGCGCCTTGTTGAAACGATGGATCTCATCGACGAACAGCAGTGTTCCCTGCCCCGCCGCGCGCATCTTGCGGGCCTGATCGAATAGCTTGCGCAACTCGGCCACGCCCGAGAAGATCGCGCTGATCTGGACGAATTGCAGGTCGGTCGCATTGGCCAGCAGCCGCGCGATGGTGGTCTTGCCGACGCCGGGTGGCCCCCACAGGATCAGCGAGGCCAGCTGCCCGGCCGCCAGCATCGCGCCCAGCGGGCCATCGGGGCCCAGCGCCTTGTCCTGCCCGATGACCTGATCCAGCCGCGTCGGCCGCAGCCGGTCGGCCAGCGGGCGGTCCGGGGCGGGGCCCTCGGCGGGGCCTTCGGGGGCGGCGTGATCGAAAAGATCGGGCATGGCGGGCAATCTACCCGGCCCGGGCCCCGGGCGGAAGGGGCGCTTAGTCTTGCGCCGTCTGTGCCGCCGCCCGCGACGGGGCGAGCAGATGACAGGCTGCTTCCCCGCTCGCGGTGGGGTGTGATGCCGGGGCGTCGGTGCGGCAATGGTCCATCACATGCGGGCAGCGCGGGTGAAAGGCGCAGCCCGGCGGCGGGTTGATGGGGTTGGGAATTTCACCTGTGACAGGCGTGCGCCGCCGCCCCGACAGCGCCAGATCCGGCACGGCTGCCAGCAGCATCTGCGTGTAGGGGTGCTGCGGTTCGGTGAACAGGCGCTTGGCCTCGGCCACCTCGACCAGCCGCCCGAGATAGAGCACCCCGATGCGGTTCGACATATGCCGCACCACGCTGAGGTCATGGCTGATGAGCAGATAGGTCAGGCCGAATTCGTCCTGCAGATCGCGCATCAGGTTCAGGATCTGCGCCTGCACGGACACGTCCAGCGCCGAGGTCGGCTCGTCACAGACGATGAATTCGGGCTTCGACGACAGCGCGCGGGCAATCGCGATACGCTGGCGCTGCCCGCCCGAGAACTCGTGCGGAAACTTCTCGGCATCCGACGCCGACAGCCCCACGAGGTCCAGCAGCCGCCCGACCTCTGCCCCGATGGCCGCGCCGCGCAACAGTCCGAAGGTGCGGATGGGCTCGGCGATGATGTCGCCCACCCGCCAGCGCGGGTTGAGGCTGGCGAACGGGTCCTGAAAGATCATCTGGAACCGGCGGCGCAGCGCGCGCATCGCTGAACCGGAAGCGAAATCCATCCCCTTGCCGTCAAAGCGGATCTCGCCCTCTGACGGCTCCAGCAGCCCCACGATCATCTTGGCGATGGTGGACTTGCCCGACCCCGACTCGCCCACCAGCGCGAAGGTCTCGCCGCGTCTGATCTCGAAGGCGACATCGGCGGCGGCGGTCAGGAACTGCCGATCCTCGCGCTCGATCACGCGGTTGAGCAGGGGTTTGGACACATCGAAGCGCCGCGTCAGCCCGCTGACGGAGAGAAGCGCGTCAGACATTCTCGGTCTCCGTCTCGTAGAGCCAGCAGGCGACATGCCGCCCCGAGGCGCGCGCGATCAGTTCCGGGCGCTCGGCGCGGCAGCGGTCGAAGACGCGCGGGCAGCGCGGGTTAAAGGCGCAGCCCTGCGGAATCGCATTCAGCCGCGGCATCGAGCCCGGAATCTGCGTCAGCCGATCGGCGGTCTGGGTCAGGGTCGGGATCGCGCCCATCAACCCCGCCGTGTAGGGGTGCTCGGCGGCCTGCACGACATCGCGCACCGGCCCGATCTCGGCCATCCGCCCGGCATAGAGCACAGCGACGCGGTCGGCCGTCTCGGCGATCACGCCCATGTCGTGGGTGATCAGCATCACCGAGGCGCCCCGTTCGGCGCAGATATCCTTGAGCACGTCGATGATCTGCGCCTGCCCCGACACATCGAGCGCGGTGGTCGGCTCGTCCGCGATCACCAATTCCGGCTCGGCCGAGAGTGCCAGCGCGATGACCACCCGCTGGCGCATCCCGCCCGAGAAATGATGCGGGTAGTCGTCGATCCGCCGCGCCGCCGCCGGAATGCCGACGCGGTCAAGCAGCGCGATGGCCCGCTTGCGCGCTTCCTTCTCGGAGACGTCGATATGCGTGCGGATGGTCTCGATCAGTTGCTCGGCAACCGTATAGAGCGGGTTGAGGCTGGTCAGCGGGTCCTGAAACACCATGCCGATCCGGCGGCCTCGAATGCGGCGCATCTTCTCGACCGACAGGTTGTCGATGCGCTCGCCGCGCAGCCAGACCTCGCCGCCCGCGATACGGCCCGGCGGCTCCAGCAGGCCGATGATCGCGGCGCCGGTCAGTGACTTGCCCGCGCCGGATTCGCCGACCATGCCCAGCACCTCGCCCTCGGCGATGTCGAAGGACACCTGGTCGAGCGCGCGAAGCGTGCCGCGCCGGGTGGGAAACTCGACCACCAGATCGCGGACCGACAGCAGGGGCGGTTTGTTGGAAATGGCGGTCATCAGCGCAGCCTCGGGTTCAGGGCGTCGCGCAGCCAGTCACCCAGCAAATTGACCGACAGCGCCAGCGCCAGCAGCGTCACCGCAGGGAAGAGCAGGATCCACCACTCGCCCGAGAACAGGAAGCCCTGCCCGATGCGGATCAGCGTGCCAAGCGAGGGTTGCGTGGCCGGCACGCCGACGCCCAGGAAGCTGAGCGTCGCCTCGGCGATGATCGCAAGCGCAAGGCCGATGGTCGCGATCACCAGCACCGGCCCCATCACGTTGGGCAGGATGTGGCGCACGAGGATCTTGGTCGGATGCGCCCCGATCACACGGGCGGCCTGCACGTATTCCTTGTTCTTCTCGACCATCGTGGCGCCGCGCACCACGCGGGCGTATTGCACCCAGTCCGAGAGCCCGATGGCCACGATCAGCACCCAGATCGCCATCGCCTCGCGATAGGCGGGCGGGATGAAGCCGCGCGCCACCCCGAAGATCAGCAGCGCCAGCAGGATCGACGGGAAGGTGAGTTGCACATCCGCGACCCGCATCAGCAGACTGTCGAGCCAGCCGCCACGATAGCCCGCGATCAGCCCCAGCGTGATGCCCAGCACCATCGCGAACAGCACTGCCATGAAGCCCACGAACAGCGAGATCCGCGCCCCGTAGAGGATGGTCGAGAACACGTCGCGACCCTGATTATCGGTGCCCAGCCAATAGACATTGCCGGTAAAGGCGTTGGGCTCCATCGGGGGCGTGAAGCCGTCCATCAGATTCAACGAGGCGGGGTTGAACGGATCATGCGGGGCCAGCCACGGTGCGAAGATCGCCGCCAGAATGATGACCAGCGACACGAGCGCCGCAGTGATCGCCAGCGGCGAGCGGCGGAAGGAATAGGCGACATCGCTGTCCCAGGCGCGGAAGAAAATGCTGGGGCGGTTCTCTGGCGTGAAATCCGTCATGGCGTCCCCCTCAGCCGCGCGCCGAGGACCGGTCCACGCGCAGGCGCGGATCCACGGCGTAATAGAGCAGATCGACGATCAGGTTGATGACCACGAAGACGAGCGCGATCAGCATCAGATAGGCCGCCATCACCGGCACATCGACGAACTGCACCGACCGGATGAACAGCGCCCCCACGCCGGGCCATTGGAAGACCGTCTCGGTGATGATCGAAAAGGCGATGATGCTGCCCATCTGCAGGCCAGTGATGGTGATCACCGGGACCAGCGTGTTCTTCAGCGCGTGGCCAAAATTCACTGCCCGGTTGGACAGCCCGCGCGCGCGGGCGAATTTGATGTAGTCGGTGCGCAGGACCTCGAGCATCTCGGCGCGCACCAGCCGCATGATGAGCGTCATCTGATAGAGCCCCAGCGTGATCGCAGGCAGGATAAGAGAGGCGCGCCCCGATTCCGTCAGCAGCCCGGTTCGCCACCAGTCGCCGATATAGACCGTGTCGCCGCGCCCGAAACTGGGCAGCCATTGCAGTTCGACCGCGAACACCCAGATCAGCAGCACCCCGATCAGGAAGGTGGGCAGCGACACCCCGATCAGCGAGATCGTCATGATCGACCCCGACAGCCAGTTGCCCCGTCGCAGGGCCGTGTAGACGCCGAACCCCACCCCGAAGAAGAAAGCCAGCACGCCCGAGACCAGCGCCAGTTCCAGCGTCGCGGGCAGGCGCGACAGGATCAGCTCCATCACCGGTTGCTGCAGCCGGTAGGAGACGCCGAAATCCCCCTGCACGGCGCGGGTGACGAAATTGAAGAACTGCACGGGGAACGGGTCGTTCAGCCCCAGCGCCTGCCGGATCTCGGCACGCTCGGCCAGTGTCGTCTCCTGCCCCACCATCGAGGCCACCGGATCACCGACAAAGCGAAACAGCGCAAAGGCGACAATCGCCACGGTCAGCATGACGATGACCGATTGCACGATACGGCGCAGGATGAAGGCGATCATGGGGGCCTCTTGGTGAACGCCAGTCTACGGGTCAGCCTTGCTGTCCCAAATTGCATGGCCCGCGCGGGGTATCCCGCACGGGCCGAAAGGTCAAGCCGGGCTCAGTCGAAGGTGACCGTGGCCATATGCGGCTGGTTCTCGGGATGCACATCCAGGTTGATGCCGTCGCGCATCGCATAGGCGAGCACCTGGTTGTGGATGTTCAGGAAGATGCGCTCCTCCATCACCTCGTCCCAGATCTCGGCGATCAGCGCGTCACGCTCCTCCAGATCGGTCATCGTCGCCAGCGCCTCGATCTTGGCATCAAGCTCGGGGTTCGAGTAGCGCGAGCCGTTGAACGAGCCGTAGCTGCCCTCGCGGGTGTGCACCAGGAAGTCGAACACATACTGGCTGTCGAAGGTCGGGACGCCCCAGCCCAGCAGGTAGAAATCGGTCTCCCAATTCTCGATCAGCGGGAAGTGCAGAGAGCGGGTCTGCGCGTTCAGATCCACATTGATGCCGATCTGCGCCATCATGCCGACCAGCGACTGACAGATCGACTCGTCGTTCAGGGAGCGGTCATTCGGGCAGTCGAGCTGCACCGTGAACCCGTCGCCATAGCCCGCCTCGGCCATCAACTCGCGCGCGCGCTCCAGATCCGGATCGTCAAAGGCGTGCATCTCTTCGGTCCAGCCATTGACGAAGGGCGGCAGCGGTGCCGCCGAGGGCTGGCTCTCGCCGCGCATCACCACCTGCCGGATGGCGTTGCGGTCGACGGCCAGCGACATTGCCTCGCGGACCTCGGGGCTCGCGAAGGGGTTGCCCTCGGCGTCGGACGAGGCCAGCGACTCCGAGGTCATGTCGTAGCTGAAGAAGATGTTGCGGTTTTCGGGGCCGCGGACCACGCTGATGCCCTCGGTCTGCTCGAGCCGCGCGATGTCCTGCACCGGCACGTCCTGAACGATATCCCCCTCACCCGACAGCAGGGCAGCAACGCGGGTCGCGGCCTCGGAGATGGGGGTATAGATGATCTCGGTCACCTCGGGCGCATCGTCCCAGTGATCCTCGAATACCTGCAGAACGGTGCGCACCTCGGGGTCACGCTCGACCAGCCTGTAGGGGCCGGTGCCATTGGTGTTGCGCACCGAATGCGCCTCTTCACCAGCGGCGAAATCAGGCGCCACCTCGACGCCGTTCTCCTCGGCCCAGGCCTGCGACATGATGAAGGTATTGGTCAGGTTCTGCACATAAAGCGGCGCAGGGCCCGACATGCGCACATGCACGGTGGTATCATCGACCGCCGTCACCTCCTCGACCGCGGCGTGAAGGGCTGCCATGCCCGAGGGGGTGGTGCGCGCGCGATTGATCGAGAAGACCACGTCGTCGACGGTCATCTCGCTGCCGTCGTGGAACATCACCCCTTCGCGGATGGTGAAGACCCAGACATTTTCATCATCTTCGCTGATGCCCCATTCGGTGGCCAGACGCGGGGTCAGTTCGCCGTCATCGTCGCGGCCGACAAGCGTCTCGTAGATGTGATGGTTCAGCGTGTGGGTCGGGCCCTCATTCTGGCTGTGCGGGTCGAGGGTCAGCGCGTCGCCGACCCGCGCCCAGCGGATCGTTTCGGCATGTGCCACGACACCGGAGAGTACCAGCGCCGAGGCCGCAACCCCCATCATCAGGCCGCCACGGGCCTTCGTCAGAAGCGTGTTCATGTGTTGTCCTTTCTCCCTGTAGAGATGCTCCCGTGCCCGGGTTGCGGCTTGGGCCGCCCCGCCCGGGTTACGGAACTGCGGCAAACCTCCGTGCTTTGCGCAGCCATGTCAAGCGTATCCCGTCGCATGCGGCGGCCGACGCGGGGGCAGCCGGGCTAAGGGCACCGCGCCCGGACCGCCGGTCCGGGCAGCGCCCGCGAGCGGGCCATGGGTGGGCGGGCGGGGCCCCGAGCGGGCGCTTCTTCCCCCTGCTGACATGACCGGTCAGCTGGGCGGATGCACTGTCCAGGGCTGCACGAACCAGTGTTCCTCGAGATTGGCACCCGGGCCGATGCGGTCGATCACGGCGAACCGCCCCGGCGCGTCGAGCGGGGTCAGCACACCATGCCACACCCCGCGATGCAGGTTGATGCCCTGCGCGCCATCGGTCACGAACCCCAGCGGCACTCCTGGCGCGCCAGCGCGATCCCCGGCCACGATCACCAGAAACGGCTTCTGGTGCATCGGGATGAACGCCTGGCTTCCCAGCGGGTGCCGCTCGACCATCTCGAGGCGCAAAGGCAGGGACCGGGGCTGTGCGTCGAAGATCGACAATCCGGCCCGCCCCTCGGGGCCGAAATCCAGCGTCGCACGATCATGAAATCGTCCGCAGAGACCCTGATTGATCAGCCGGTCGGGCGGGCCCTCGGCTGCCAGCACATCGCCGAACGGCGCGAACGCCTCGGGCGTCAGCGGGCGCGGGATCAAGTCCCGGAGCGTCATCCGGACGCCGGCGCTGCCGCAGCGGGCGGTGCGGGTGAGTATTTCGGGCAAGAAAATGGCATCAGGGCAGCATGTCCTTCAGTCGCAGGGCGGCGATGCGTTCGACCTGTGCGCAGGCCGTGGCGAATTCGGTGGCGCTGTCATGGGCGATGCGTGTCTCGAAGGCGCGCAGGATGCCGGTCTTGTCATGGTCGCGCACGGCGATGATGAAGGGAAAGCCGTGTTTTTCGACATAGGCGGCATTCAGCGCCTGGAAGCG
>PXES01000182.1 GCA_003564655.1 Paracoccaceae bacterium | reverse complement strand
CGGCCTCAACCTCTGGCCCGACCTGCCCGGCTTTCGCGAAACCATGCTGGCCTATTACAATGCCGTCTGGTCACTCGGAACAGCCCTGCTGCGCCCGGTCGCGCGCGACCTGGCCTTGCCCGAGGACCATTTCGCCGAACATTTCGACGCGCCCATGGCAACCTTGCGGCTCCTCTCCTACCCGGCGGCCAGTGGTGCGGCGGGCGAGATCGGCGCGGGCGCGCATACCGATTACGGGGCGCTGACCCTGCTGATGACCGACGGCGCGCCGGGGTTGCAAGTGCGCCCGCGCGGCGGCGAGTGGCAGGATGTGCCGCATGTGCCGGGGGCGTTCGTCGTCAATATCGGCGACTGCCTGATGCGCTGGACCAATGACCTCTATGTCTCGACCCCGCATCGCGTGCTGCCACCCCCGCGCCCACGCCAGTCGATTGCCTTCTTCCTCGACCCCAATCCTGACGCGCCCATCGCGGCACTGCCCGGCACAGGCGCGCCGAAATATCCCGCCACGACCGGTGCCGATTACCTGCAATCGCGTCTGTCGGCGACTTACAGCACCTGAGAGCCTCAAGGCTTTGTGAAGCACGCAGGGCAACACTCGGACCACCCGTGACGTAGATGTCAGGGATCACACTGAAAAGGGACCCCGCCATGCTGCGCCATCTGATGCTCTCGCTCGCCCTGCTGCTGTCGCCCGCCCTGCCCGCGATGGCCCAGTCCACTCAGACCGCCATTGTCGCCGGAGGCTGCTTCTGGTGCGTCGAATCCGATTTCCGCCGCGTCGAAGGCGTGACGGATGTGCGCGTCGGCTTCTCTGGCGGCACGACACCAAATCCCGTTTATGAGGATGTCGCGCGCGGGCGCACCGATCATCTCGAGGTCGCCGAGATCAGCTTCGACCCGGGTCGGATCAGCTATGACCAGATCCTGCACCTGTTCCTGCGCTCGGTCGATGTGCTGGATGCGGGCGGACAGTTCTGCGACCGCGGCGAGCACTACACGACCGCGATCTTTGCAACCCCAGAGCAGACCGCCTCGGCAGAGTCGGCCATCGCAGCCGCCGAGGCGGAACTTGGCGAAAGCATCGTCACACCCGTTCGCGCCGCGATGACCTTCTACGAGGCAGACGAATCGCACCAGAACTACGCCAACTCGACCGAACGCACGCTAACCCGCTTCGGCTGGGTAGAGCGCCGCGTCGCCTATCAGCGCTACCGTGAAGGCTGCGGACGCGACCAGCGGGTGCGGGAACTCTGGGGCGACTCAGCCGCTTTCGCCAAGTAAGGTGACAATCTCGTCCCGGTCGGGCATCGCTGCCGCCGCGCCGGGACGCGCCACCTGCAGGCTCGCCGCCGCAGTGGCAAAGCGCATCGCCGCCTCGGGCTCGGCCCCGCCATCAAGCGCCGCGGCAAGCGCACCTGTGAAACAATCGCCCGCGCCGGTGGTATCCACAGCCTGCGTTGGTAGTGCGGGCACATGGATCTCGGGCGTACCGCGCGCGATCCAGCTTGCCCCTTCCGCCCCGCGCGTGATCACCAGTGTCTCGACCGGGATCTCACCAAGCTCATCACCCAGCGCCGCCCGCATCTGCGCGGCCTCAACCGCGTTCATGACCAGAATGCTGACATAAGGCAGCACCGCGCGCAGCGCCTCGATATCGAAGGGCGCCGCGGAATAGACGACCTCGAGCCCCAGCCCCATCGCCGCTTGCGCGACCTCGACCTGATGCGACGTCTCGTTCTGCATCAGCAGCAGATCGCCGATTTCCGCCGCGGCCAGCGCCGCCAGCACCGGCTCCGGTTCAAGCGCGCGATTGGCACCGGCATGGATGACGATGCTATTCTCGCCCGCGCGATCAACCAGGATGATCGCATGGCCCGTCGCCCCTGCAATCCGCTGCACACCCCCGCAATCGACCTGATGCCCGCCCAGCGCCTGCAGCGCCGCGCCACCATCCGTCCCCACGGCACCCAGCAGCCGCAACGCCGCCCCGGCGCGGGCACAGGCCACGGCCTGATTGGCACCCTTGCCGCCCAGCTCCAGCCGGTAGGACCGCGCCGCCAGTGTCTCGCCCGCTGCGGGCAGGTGGTCCATTTCGTAGACATGGTCGATATTGATCGACCCGAAACACCAGACCGTCATTTTGTTCCCTGCCCTGAAACCGCACATGACCATTGCACCCGCCGCACCCGCTGTCGAGTGCAACCGGATTCCCCCCTCGCCACATTCATCTTTGTCCAAATTTTCTTGGGGTGCATGCGCCGCAGGCGCAGAGGGGACAACGCCCCCTTTCCCCCGGCAGCACCATTCGCTACCTTCCGCCCGATCACAGCAAAGGACCGCGCGGCGTGACCAGCCCCACTCCCATGATGGCGCAGTATCTGGCGGTCAAGGCCGAGGCGCCGGACGCGCTCCTTTTCTACCGCATGGGCGATTTCTACGAGCTGTTCTTCGACGACGCCGTGGCGGCCGCGGGCGCACTCGACATCGCGCTGACCAGGCGCGGCCAGCATGACGGGGCCGACATCCCGATGTGCGGCGTGCCTCATCACGCGGCTGAAAGTTACCTGTTGACCCTGATCCGCAAGGGATTCCGCGTCGCCATCGCCGAGCAGATGGAAACCCCGGAAGAAGCGAAGAAGCGCGGCCACAAATCCGTCGTCCGGCGCGAGATCACACGGCTTGTCACCCCCGGCACACTGACCGAAGACGCGCTTCTGGACGCGCGCCGCCACAACTTCCTTGCTGCCTTCGCCGAGATCCGTGACGAAGCCGCGCTGGCCTGGGCCGACATCTCCACCGGTCAGGTCCGCGTCATGCCGCTCGGCCGAGCACGCCTGGCCCCGGAACTCGCGCGGCTTGCCCCGCGCGAGGTGCTGGTCAGCGACAGCCAGGCCGAAAACCTCCGCCCCATGATCGAAGAGGCAGGCGCCGCCCTCACTGGCCTTGCGCCTGCGAGTTTCGACAGTACCAGCGCCGAGACGCGGCTCTGCCAGCTCTACAATGTCCAGACGCTCGACGGGTTCGGCAGCTTCACCCGCCCCGAGCGCGCGGCCCTCGGCGCGCTGGTCGATTATCTGGACCTCACACAGCGCGGCAAGCTGCCGCTTCTGCAGCCCCCGCAGCGCGACAACAGCGCGGCACTGGTGCAGATCGACGCCGCCACGCGGCGCAATCTGGAACTCACGCAGTCGCTTTCCGGCTCTCGCGAGGGCACGTTGCTGCACTGCATCGACCAGACCGTGACCGCAGCCGGCGCGCGGCTGCTGGAGCGCCGTCTTGCCGCGCCCGCACGTGGGTTAGAGGCGATCCGCGCACGACAAGACGTCGTGACGGCACTGCATGACGAACCCCGTCTGCGAAACGATCTGCGCGCGGCGCTCAAGCATGTCCCCGATCTCGACCGCGCCCTCTCCCGCCTCGCGCTCGATCGGGGCGGGCCACGCGACCTCGCGGCCATCCGCCAGACCATCACCCGCGCGGTCGAGATCGCAGACCTCCTCGCCCCCCAAGACCTGCCGCCGCTTCTGGCCGAGGCTGCGGGCGCACTCACCGGCCATGACACGCTGCGCACCCTTCTCGACAATGCGCTGATCGCCGAGCCGCCGCTTCTCGCCCGCGATGGCGGCTTCATTGCCACCGGCCACGACGCCGATCTCGACGCGGCGCGCGAGTTGCGGGACGAGGGGCGCAGTGTGATCGCCCGGTTGCAGGCGGGCTACGCGCAGGACACCGGCATCACCTCGCTCAAGATCCGCCACAACAATGTGCTCGGCTATTTCATCGAGGTGACGGCCACACATGCTGCGCGCATGCAGGCCCTCTCGGACCGTTTCATCCACCGCCAGACCACGGCGAATCAACTTCGCTACACCACGCTCGAGCTGTCCGAGCTGGAAACCCGCATCCTCAACGCGTCAAGCAATGCGCTCGAGATCGAGAAACGCCTTTTCGATGAGTTGCGCACAGCCATACTTGCCCAGGCCGGTCCGCTGGGCCAGACCGCCCGCGCACTAGCCGAAATCGACCTTGCCGCTGGGCTCGCCGATCTTGCGCAATCCCGCGACTGGACCGCACCCACGCTGGACAACAGCCGTGCCTTCGCGATCAGCGGCGGTCGGCACCCGGTTGTCGAGGCAGCGCTGGCGCGCGAGGGGCGGGCATTCATCGCCAATGACTGCGACCTCGGGGCCGAGGACACTGCCGCGATCTGGCTGCTGACTGGCCCCAATATGGCGGGCAAATCCACCTTCCTGCGGCAGAACGCGCTGATCGCGATTCTTGCGCAGATGGGCGCCTATGTGCCCGCCCGCACCGCGCATATCGGGGTGGTAAGCAAGATCTTCAGCCGCGTGGGTGCGTCGGACGACCTTGCGCGCGGACGGTCGACCTTCATGGTCGAGATGGTCGAGACTGCCGCGATCCTCAATCAGGCGGATGATCGCGCACTGGTCATCCTGGACGAGATCGGGCGCGGCACCGCCACCTATGACGGGCTTTCCATCGCCTGGGCGACGCTGGAATACCTGCATGACGTGAACCGCGCCCGCGCCCTTTTCGCCACGCACTACCACGAAATGACCGCCCTCGCTGACCGGCTGCCGGGCGTTGCGAATGCCACAGTCAGCGTCAAGGAATGGGAAGGTGAGGTCATCTTCCTGCACGAGGTCCGGCGCGGCGCGGCCGATCGCAGCTATGGTGTGCAGGTCGCTCGCCTTGCCGGCCTGCCCGCTGCGGTCATCACCCGCGCACGCGAAATCCTCAACGCGCTCGAGCAGGGCAACAACACCAGCCCGCGCGCCATCATCGATGATCTGCCGCTCTTCGCCGCCAGCCCGCCCCCGCAGCCTGCCACGCCGCCGGCCAGCCCGGCGCTGGAGCGGCTCGCGGCGATCGCCCCTGACGAACTGTCCCCGAAACAGGCGCTGGAGTTGGTCTACGAGCTGAAACAGCTCACTACCTCCTGATATTTCGCCTTTGTCTCAGATATCTAAGGTGGTGAATGGGCGCTCCAGCACCCAGAGGGGGCGCGAGCGCCCCCTTACCCCGCTGGCGTCGATGAAACACCCACCTGGGCAGGGCGCAGCAACTGGTCATGCAGGCGGAACCCTTCGGCCATCACCTGGATGATCTGTCCAGCGCGTGTCTCGGGCACCGGCGCTTCGAACATCGCCTGATGCAGATGCGGATCGAACATGTCGCCTGTCGCGGGAGAGATGCGCTCTACCCCGTGCTTGGCGAGAATGCTGGTCAGTTCACGCAGGGTGAGTTCCACCCCCTCGACCAGACCGGCAGCAGCGGCGCGGGTGTCGTCATTGGCGGCATCCAGCGCGCGCGAGAGATTGTCATAGACCGGTAACAGGTCCCGCGCAATTCGCGCCCCGCCATAAAGCTGCGCATCGCGGCGGTCCTTCTCGGCACGCTTGCGGCTGTTCTCGGCATCGGCCAGCGCGCGCATCATGCGATCATGCATCTCGTCACGCGCGGCCTGCAGATCGGCAACTTCTTGTTCAAGAACCGCAACCGGGTCAGGGGCCTCGGTCGTCTCGGCTGCCGGGATCGCTTCGGTTTGCGGTTCCTGTGCAGCCGGTTCCGCATCGGTGTCGTTCATGTTCGGCTTTGGCTCGGCCATCATTTTTCCTTCGATACTCAGTCCTTGCGCCGGTCCGACAATATGCGACCGACCAGCTGTGCCGTGTAATCCACGATCGGCACTATTCGCCCGTAATTCAAACGCGTGGGTCCGATCACCCCGACGGCCCCAATGACTTTTCGGTCCTCGTTCATATAAGGAGAAACCACCAGAGTTGAACCCGTCAGCGAGAAAAGCCGGTTCTCGGCGCCGATGAAGATCCGCACACCTTCGCCCTGTTCGGTCAGTTCCAGAAACTCGGCAATGTCGCGTTTGCGCTCCAGATCGTCGAACAGACTGCGAATGCGGTCGATATCCGCGCCGTCCGCCCCCTCGTCAAGCAAATTCGAGCGCCCGCGCACGATCAACCGCTCCTGCGGTTCGCCCTCGTTTTCCCAGATCGCAAGGCCCTGCTCGACCAGCGCGGTGGCCAGGCTGTCGATCTCGCGGCGGTTCTGCGCAATCTCGGCCCGAAAGCGCGCCAGCAACGTTGGCACCGTCATGCCGTCGATCATCGAATTGAGGTAATTCGCCGCCTCGCGCATGGCCGAGGGCGTCATGCCGCGCGGGGGCACGAACAAGCGATTCTCGACATGGCCATCGGCAAAGACCAGCACCACCAGCGCGCGGTCGGGCCCCAGACCGACAAACTCGATATGCTTGATCGCGGCCTCGTGCTTTGGCGAGAGCACCAGTGACGCGCCCTGCGTCACGCCGCTGAGCGCACCGCCAACCTGCTCTAGCAGCGTCGCGACATCACGCTCGTTACTGCCCAGTGTCTGGTCGAGTTTCTCGCGGTCACCCTGGTCAAGCGGGGGGACTTCAAGAAGCGAATCGACAAACAGCCGCAATCCCTGCGTTGTCGGCACCCGCCCGGCGGAAATATGCGGGCTGTCGAGAAGGCCCAGATACTCCAGATCCTGCATCACGTTGCGGATGGTGGCGGCCGAAACCTTTTCGCTCATGTCGCGCGTCAGGCTGCGAGAGCCAACCGGCGCGCCCGAGGTGAGATAGCCTTCGACCACGCGGCGAAACACCTCGCGCGAGCGGGCATTCATCTCGTCAAGCACCTTGCGACTGTCGGGCATCTCGCCCATAGCGACCCTCATATGATCTGACACCCGAGCCGACTGTAGATCGGCGTCGGTTTGACGCGCAATCCGCCCTTGCATCGCCGGTCACCCGCCGAGTATCGAGGCAGCGACCAAGGAAAGGAAGCCCGATGCGCCCGTCTGGCCGAAATTTAGACATGCTGCGCCCGATTTCAATCGAGCCCGGTGCCACCCGCCATGCCGAAGGCTCATGCCTGATTTCGGTGGGCGACACAAAAGTCCTGTGTACCGCCTCGCTCGAGGATCGCACGCCCCCCTTTCTGCGCAACACGGGGCTGGGGTGGGTGACTGCCGAATACGGAATGCTGCCGCGCGCCACCAATACCCGTATCCGGCGCGAAGCGGCGGCGGGAAAGCAGCAGGGCCGCACGGTCGAGATCCAGCGGCTGATCGGGCGCAGCTTGCGCGCATGCGTCGATCGCTCGGCCCTGGGCGAGCGGCAGATCACGATCGATTGTGACGTGCTTCAGGCCGACGGCGGCACGCGCTGCGCCGCGATCACCGGGGGATGGGTAGCGCTGCGGCTGGCTGTCAACAAGTTGCTGGCGGCGGGCGATGTGACCTCGGACCCGATCACCGACCATCTTGCTGCTGTCTCTTGCGGGATCTATGCGGGCCTGCCCGTACTGGACCTGGATTACGCCGAGGATTCGCAGGCCGGGGTAGACGGCAATTTCATCCTGCTGGGTTCGCAGCGGCTGGTCGAGGGGCAGATGAGTGCCGAGGGCGCCACATTTTCGCGCGCCGAGATGGACCAGTTGCTGGACCTGGCCGAAAAAGGTGTCGCCGAGCTGATCGCCGCGCAGAAGGTCGCCATTGCATGAGGCGTTTTGACGGCGAGACCCTGCTGGTGGCCACGCATAATGCCGGCAAGCTGGAGGAATTCCGCCAGATCATGACGCCGCTGGGCATCAGCGTGACTTCGGCCGCCGAGCATGATCTGCCCGAGCCCGCAGAGACCGAAGAGTCCTTCGTCGGCAATGCACGGATCAAGGCCCATGCGGCAGCCCGCGCGACCAGCCTGCCCGCGCTGGCGGACGATTCCGGGCTGGAGGTCGCAGCGCTGGGCGGGGCGCCCGGGGTTTATACGGCGGATTGGGCCGAGACCCCGGCGGGGCGTGATTTCGTCTATGCCATGACGCGCACGCATGCTGCGCTGGTCTCTGCCGGAGCGCCAAGGCCCTGGGAGGCGCGGTTCTGCTGCACCTTGGTGCTCGCCTGGCCCGATGGGCATGACGAGGGGTTCGAAGGTCATGTGACCGGCGAGTTGGTCTGGCCCCGGCGCGGACAGGATGGGCATGGTTATGCCCCGATGTTCCAGCCGGTCGGCGAGGCGCGAACATTCGCCGAAATGGCAGCAAGCGAAAAGAATGCTCTCTCGCATCGCGGCGCGGCAATCCGAGCGCTGATGCAGGGGTGTTTCACGTGATCGCGGCAGCGGCTTGACGAGAGAACGCGAACAGGCATTGGATGCCGGGCTTCAGGACTGGCAACAAGGCGGCTTCGGGCTGTATCTGCACTGGCCCTTCTGCCAGTCGAAATGCCCGTATTGCGACTTCAACAGTCATGTCGCGGCACAAATCGACCAGAAGGCCTGGGCGCGCGCCTATTTGTCGGAAATCGATCGCGTGTCTGCCGAGACCGATGGTCGTGTGTTGGGCACGGTCTTCTTCGGAGGTGGTACGCCATCGTTGATGGACCCCGATCTGGTCGCGGCCATGATCGAACGGATACGCGTGCGCTGGATGACGGCGAATGATCTGGAAATCACACTCGAGGCCAATCCGGGATCGGTCGAGGCCGGGCGCTTTCGGGCCTATGCGGCGTGCGGTGTGAACCGGATTTCGATGGGAGTTCAGTCTCTTGTCGATAAAGACCTGCAACGCCTCGGCCGATTGCACAGCACTGCGGAAGCGCGCGCGGCCTTTGGGGTTGCGCGCGATGCCTTCGACCGTGTCAGTTTCGATCTTATCTATGCCCGCCAGCACCAGAGCCTGCGGGATTGGGCGGAGGAGTTGCGCGCGGCGCTTGCCCTCGCTGTGGATCATCTGTCGCTTTACCAGTTGACCATCGAGCCCGGCACGGCGTTCGGCGCGCGGGCGGCCCGAGGCGGGCTGGCCGGATTGCCAGATGACGATATCGCGGCAGACATGTATCTGATGACCCAGGACATCTGCAGCGATCATGGCTTGCCGGCTTATGAGGTGTCGAACCACGCCCGGCCCGGGGCCGAATCGCGGCACAACCTGATCTACTGGCGAGGTGGCGATTACGCCGGGATCGGCCCGGGCGCACATGGTCGCCTGACGCTCGGCGGGGTGCGCTATGCGACGCGGACACCGCTGCAGCCGGAAGCCTGGCTCTCGCAGGTCGCCGAGAAGGGGCATGGCGAGGCCACGCGTGAAACCGTGTCGCAGACAGAGCAGGCGCTAGAATATCTGATGATGAGTCTGCGTCTGGTTGAGGGAATAGATATTGAACGATATCAGAGACTTGCTGGTTTTTCTTTACCCGGATCAGCAATTAGCGACTTGGAAGAGCAGGCCTTGATCCGGCGCGAGGGCTCGCGGGTGCGCGCGACGCGCGAGGGTCGTCTGGTCCTCAATGGTCTGATCCGATCCCTCGCTGGTTGAACGGCGTCCCGATGATTGCGCAAAGCGCGTCAAGCTGTTCGAGGGAGGCGTAGCTGACAGTCAGGGTGCCACTGCCACCGCCGCTGTCAGTGATCTGAACTTTCATGCCGAGCACCGCCGACAGATCGTTTTCCAGCCCGCGCGTGTCTGCATCCTTCTCCGGGCGGCGCTTTTTCTGACCTGGTTTGCTACTCTTTGACAGCGCTTCGGCCTGACGAACGGACAACCCCTTCTGGACCACCTGCTGTGCGAGCGCCGACGAGTCGGGGGACGTGATCAACGCGCGCGCATGGCCTGCGCTGAGCCGACCGTCGCGCAGCATGGTTTGCACATCCTCCGGAAGGGACAGCAAACGCAACAGGTTGGCGATGTGCGAGCGACTCTTGCCCATTGCACCGGCAAGTTTCTCCTGCGTGTGGCCAAATCGATCGATCAGGGCCCGGTACCCCATCGCCTCTTCCACCGGATTGAGATCGGTGCGTTGGATATTCTCGATGATCGCGATTTCCAGCACCTCGGTGTCGGAAAACGACCGGATGACGACCGGCACCTCGTGCAGTTGCGCACGCTGTGCAGCGCGCCAACGCCGCTCGCCCGCGACGATCTCATATCCATCGCCTCTCTCGCGCACGATAAGCGGTTGGATTACCCCTTTTTCGCCAATCGATGCCGCGAGTTCGGCCAGCGCCGTCTCGTCGAAATGGCGCCGCGGCTGGTCAGGATTCGGGGCGAGCCTTTCGACTGGCAGGTGCTGCACACGATTGCGGGCCAAGGCGTCGGACTGTTGGTCGGGCGGTGTGACTTCGGCCATCAGGGCCGACAGACCCCGACCAAGCCCGCGCCTTTCGGGTTTGCGCTCACTCATGGCTCGACCCTTTCGCGTGCGGATTTATTGTGTTTCGCCATCAACTCGACCGCCAACGCGCGGTATGCGACCGCGCCTTTGGACACCGGATCATATTGCAGAACGGGCATTGCGAAAGACGGCGCCTCGCTGAGACGCACGTTTCGCGGGATCACGGTCTGGAACACCATGTCACCGAGATTGGTACGAGCATCCTGCTCGACCTGTTGGGCGAGGTTGTTTCGGCGGTCATACATGGTCAGCAGAACGCCTTCGATCCGCAGCCCGGTATTGGCCGTCTCGCGGAGGTTACGAACGGTCAACATGAGCTGCGACAGCCCTTCCAGCGCAAAGAACTCGGCCTGAAGCGGCACCAGAACCGAATGCGCGGCAACCATGGCGTTTAGGGTCAGTAGATTCAACGCGGGTGGGCAGTCGATAAGGATATAGTCGAACTCGGCTTCTGTGATGTCGCGTTGTCGCAATGCATCTTGCAGAAGATGAGAGCGGCGGGCGCGGGACATGAGCTCGATATCGGCTGACGACAGATCGGCAGTTGCCGGAACAACCCAGAGGCCGGGTTGATCGCTCTCGACAAAGATATTCTGCGCCGGGCTGTCGCCAAAAATCAGATCATATGTGGTGTATTTCCGCACACCGAGCTGAAGGCCCAGGCCCGTGGAGGCGTTGCCTTGTGGATCGAGGTCGATCAGAAGCGTTTTCATGCCCTGCTCGGCCAAGGCTGAAGCTAGGTTGATCGCTGTCGTGGTCTTGCCGACACCGCCCTTCTGGTTCGCAATAGCAATGATTCGGCTGACGACACGCTCAGGCACGGTGAATATCCTTCATGACGAGAACGCGCGACAGCGAGTCCGTCAGGCTGGGTCGCGCGTCGCAGTGAAAGTGCCCCTCCTGACGTGCTGCTGCAAGCTCTGCTGCGTGGTTTTTTCCCTTTAGCAGGATCGCGATTCCGTCGCATGCAAGATGACGGGCAACGAGTGGCAACAGATCCTCCAGCGGCGCCAGGGCGCGGGCGGTGACGACAGCTGCGTCTTGCGGTGCGGTTTGCTCTGTGCGTTTTGGGATAGCTCTCGCAGACAGGCCAAGTTGATGGATGGCGGTGGAGAGAAAAGCCGCCTTGCGCTGATCGCTATCGATCAGGGTGAATCGGGTTTCTGGATGGAATTCCCGTGCAAGGATGGCGCACACCAGCCCCGGCAACCCACCACCCGAGCCGAGATCGACCCAGCTTCGAGCGTGCGCTGGAGCAGAAAGGAAAACCTGCGCTGAGTCGACGATGTGGCGTTCCCACAAATCGGGAATGGTTGCGGGGGCGACAAGGTTGATCCGCTGATTCCACTTGGTAAGCAACGCGGCATAGGCGTCCAGGCGATCCCATGTTTCACGTGAAACGCGGAGGCCCGCGATCAAGAGGTCGCTCATGCAGTCAGACGCTTTTCGAATTGCTGCAGCCGCGCAAGCAGCAGAACAAGCGCCGCCGGTGTCATGCCGTCGATCCGTGCTGCCTGAGCCAGGGTTTCGGGCCGCAGGGACGCAAGCTTTCCAGAAAGTTCGCGCGAGAGCCCGGTTATCGCAGAATAATCGAAATCAACCGGGAATCGCCGGTTTTCATCCGCCCGAAGCGCGCGGATCTGCGCGTCCTGCCGCTCGAGATAGGCATGATAAACCGTTTCCTTCTCGATCTGCTTGCGTGTCACTGCATCTACTTCGGCCAGCGCAGGCTCCAGACGCTCGAGCGCATCGAAACCCACACCCGGCAGACCCAGGACCGTCATCCCATCGCGGCGCGCACCATCTTCGCTGACCTTTATTCCCCCCTGGTTGAGTTGTCGCGGCGTGTAATTCAACGCAGTCAACTGCGCCCGGGCAGCCTCCAGACGATCAAGCTTTCGGGTAAACGCGGCGTCGCGTTCGGGACCGATACAGCCCAACGCCAACCCCAGTGGGGTCAGGCGTTGATCAGCATTGTCAGCCCGCAGCGACAGACGATATTCCGCGCGTGACGTGAACATCCGGTAAGGTTCCAGGACCCCGCGTGTTGTCAGATCGTCAATCATCACGCCGATATACGAATCAGCCCGCGAAAACCGCTGAGCCTCGCGGCCCTGTGCATGGAGCGCTGCGTTCAGGCCCGCCACAAGCCCTTGCGCCGCAGCTTCCTCATACCCTGTCGTTCCGTTGATTTGACCAGCCAGAAAGAAACCACGCACATCTTTCAGCTGAAGCGCCGATGTCAGCGCACGCGGGTCAATGTAGTCATATTCAATAGCATAGCCAGGCTGTAGAATTTCCACGTTTTCAAGGCCGCGGATCGTGCGAACATAGGCCGCCTGCACCTCGGCTGGTAGCGACGTCGAAATGCCGTTCGGATAAACCGTGTGATCGTCGAGACCTTCCGGTTCGAGAAAGACCTGATGCGAATCCTTTTCGACGAAGCGGGTTATCTTATCTTCGATCGAGGGGCAGTAACGCGGGCCGACTCCCTCGATCTGCCCGCCATGCATCGCAGAACGCGCAAGATTGGCGCGAACAATCTCATGCGTGGCGGGGTTTGTATGTGTGATGGCACAGGAAACTTGCTGCGCAGTGACGCTCTTCGTCAGGAACGACAGAAATTCCGGGGCGGCATCTCCGGGCTGGCTTTCAAGCCCAATCCAATCGATGCTGCGCCCGTCAAGCCGGGGTGGTGTGCCGGTTTTCAGCCGCCCCATCGGCAAGTGCAGCTCACGCATCTGCCGGGCGAGTTTGCTTGACGCGGCATCGCCCATCCGGCCGGCAGGAAAATTTTCATCGCCGATAAAAACTCGCCCGCCCAGGAATGTTCCGGTCGTCAGGATGACGGCGCTTGCGTGCAGTTCGGCCTCGCCATTAATCTGGATACCAGTGATGGTTTCGCTCTGCAGACGCAGGCCCGTCACCTCGGCCGCAATAACATCCAACCCGGATGTGGCGAGGACAGTTTGGCTCACCGCTTCGCGATATCGCTTGCGGTCTGCTTGGATGCGGGGGCCCTGAACGGCTGGACCTTTCGACCGGTTAAGCAACCGGTACTGGATCGCCGCATAATCTCCGGCGCGCCCCATCAGACCATCCAGCGCGTCGATCTCACGGACCAGATGCCCCTTGCCCAGCCCACCAATGGCCGGGTTGCAGGACATGACCCCTAGATCCTCTTTCCGAAACGTAACGAGCGCAGTGGCTGCGCCCATTCGCGCCGCGGCCAAGGCGGCTTCCACACCCGCATGGCCGCCGCCCACAACAATGACATCATAATGTTTCACGTGAAACACTCCTACTTTCCGATGCAGAACGACGCGAAGATATCGCCCAGAAGATCCTCGACATCCACCTTGCCGATCAGTGCATCCAGAGCTGACATCGCCTGTCGGATATCCGCGGCCACCAGTTCCGCGATATACGCCTCCGAGCGCAATTTTTCAATCGCGTCCTCCAACGCCTCCAGCGCCCTTTCCATCGCCTGCAAGTGGCGCCGCCGCACTGTTACCCCGTCACCTGCCACACGTGATCGTAGGATCTCGCTGATCTGCGCGACCAGCGCGTCCAGGCCTTGCCCGGTCTTTCCCGAAACACCATCTGCCACGTCCGGGTAAAGATCGGCTTTGCCGACACACACAATATCACCGGGCAGCGGATCAATAACTGGTGTATTTCCTGGACTATCACACAATATAACGCGTATATCAGCGTTCTTGGCCCGGTCCTGCCCGCGCCGGATACCGATGCTCTCGATCTTTTCGTCCGTCTCGCGCAGACCCGCCGTATCCAGAAAAGTGACCGCAAATCCCCCGACATCCATGCGCACTTCAAGAACATCCCGCGTCGTCCCCGCGATGTCAGAGGTGATGGCCGCCTCGCGCCCAGCAAGCGCATTCAGCAGCGTCGACTTGCCCGAATTCACCGCACCCACCAGCGCGACCTCGAACCCTGTCTGCACCCGTTCGCGTGCACCCTGCCCCGCAATCTCCCGAGAAAGATCTTGCGCAACCGACTCCAGCGCCACGCGGATTTCGGCATCATAATTCCCGACATCTTCATCGACGAAATCTATCGACACCTCGACCAACGCCGCCGCCTTCACCAGTTGCGCCCGCCACTCCGCAACCAACGCGCCGATCGCTCCATCAAGCACCCGAAGCGCCTGCCGCCGCTGGCTTTCGGTCTCGGCCTCCAGCAGGTCACCCAACCCCTCGACCTGGGTCAAGTCGAGTATGCCGTTCTCCAAGGCACGGCGCGTGAACTCCCCCGGATCCGCTAGGCGCAACCCATGCTCCTGCGCCAAACAGGCCTCGATTGCCGCGACAGTCGCAAGGCTACCATGCACCGCAAATTCTGATACCTGCTCGCCGGTAAAGCTCGCCCCTTCCGGAAAAATCGTAACCAGACCCGTATCCAACCGCTCTCCGGCAGTATCTCGCAACACCCGAAGACTGGCGACCCGAGGCGCGGGCAACGAGCCTGCCATCGCCTCTGCCACGCCATGCGCGTGCGGACCAGAGACCCGCAGCACCGCGACGCCCGATTTCCCCCGGGCCGAGGCCAAGGCGAAAATCGTGTCCATCTCCTCAGGCGTTCATCGAATCGAAGAAGTCTTCGTTGGTCTTGGTCTGCTTCAGCTTCGAGATCAGGAATTCGATGGCGTCGGTCGTCCCCATCGGGTTCAGGATCCGCCGCAGCACGAAGGTCTTTTGCAGATCACCCTTCTCGATCAGCAGATCCTCCTTCCGCGTGCCGGATTTCAGAATGTCGATCGCCGGGAACACCCGCTTGTCCGCAACCTTGCGGTCAAGAATGATCTCGCTGTTGCCGGTGCCCTTGAACTCCTCGAAGATCACCTCGTCCATGCGCGAGCCGGTATCGACCAGTGCTGTCGCGATGATGGTCAGCGACCCGCCCTCTTCGATATTCCGCGCCGCACCGAAGAAGCGCTTGGGCCGTTGCAGCGCATTGGCGTCCACACCGCCCGTCAACACCTTGCCCGAGCTTGGCACCACCGTGTTGAAGGCCCGGCCCAGACGCGTGATCGAATCAAGCAGGATGACCACGTCGCGCTTGTGCTCGACAAGCCGCTTGGCCTTCTCGATCACCATTTCGGACACTGCAACATGCCGTGTCGCAGGCTCGTCAAATGTCGAAGCGATAACCTCTCCCTTCACCGAGCGCTGCATGTCGGTGACTTCCTCCGGCCGCTCATCAATCAGCAATACGATCAGATAGCATTCGGGGTGGTTCTTCTCGATGCTGTGGGCGATGTTCTGCAACAGCACGGTCTTGCCGACACGGGGCGGCGCCACGATCAGCGCGCGCTGTCCCTTCCCAAGAGGTGTGGCAATATCGATGATCCGCGCAGATTTGTCCTTCGTCTGCTCCTTCGTCTCCATCCACAGCCGTTGATCGGGGAAAAGCGGTGTCAGGTTGTCGAAATGCACCTTGTGCCGAGCGCGCTCCGGCTGGTCGAAATTGATCTGCGTGACGCTGGTGATCGCGAAATAGCGCTCGTTTTCGGCGGGTGCCTGGATTTCCCCCTCGACCGTGTCGCCCGTGCGCAGCGCGTATTGGCGGATCATGTCGGGCGACACGTAGATGTCATCGGGCCCAGGCAGGTAATTCGCCTCTGGCGCACGCAGAAAGCCGAAGCCATCCTGCAACACTTCCAGAACGCCTTCACCAAACACGGTCCAGCCGTCTTCCGCGCGCTCTTTCAGGATCGAGAACATCATCTCGCCCTTGCGCATGGTCGAGGCATTCTCGATCTCGAGATCCTCGGCCATCTGCAGCAGGTCCGACGGGCTCTTCGCCTTCAACTCGGCCAGATGCAGCTTTCCCGCGATCTCCTGCTCCCCGGGGTCAGAGGTTTCGTTACGGTCTTCGATTATGGTGTCGGACATCCGGAAATCCTGTTTGCCCGCAGCATCGCGGGTTGCGCTTTTCTATGGGGTGAGGCGCATACTGCCGGACGGCAGTGCTGACTCCGGTTACGCGCCTTCGGCTGCAAAGTCAATCGCGGCTAGAATTTCACGACGACCGACAGAACAATGACGACCATCAGCACGGTCGGAACTTCATTCATCATCCGGTAGTCGCGCCCGCTTAGCGTATTCTCGCCCTGTGCGAAGATCCGCCGCCGCCTTGCGCACCACATATGGAACCAAGTCATTCCAACCAGCGCTGCGAGTTTCGCCCAGGGCCAGATCGCATCCCACATCACCACGCCCGGTATCGCCACCATGGCCAATCCGCTTGCCCAAGCCACGATCATCGCCGGGTTCATGATGACCCGCAGGAGCTTTTCCTCCATTGTCTCGAAGATCGGCGCGATCCCCTCAACCGCGCTTCGTTCGACGTGATAGACAAACAGCCGTGGCAGGTAGAACAGGCCAGCCATCCAGCTGATCACTGCCATGATATGCAGCGCCTTGATCCAGAGATAGTAGTCCGCAAGCATTGGGGGCCTCGGTCTGAGTTGTTCTCTCTTACTCAAGAAGAGAAAGAGAAGAAATGATGATTATGTAGAGCGTTGTGGATATGGGGATTGTTTTCTCGCCCACAGAGTTATCCACATCCTTGCCTATTTTCTCACTGGTCATGGAAATAGTCAAAACACTGATAAATATGAATAAAATACAGAACGTATCGGGAAAATGAGATTGGAGGAACAATCCTGTCCCCACTCTGTGCAAGACTGTCGAAGGCGTTGTCCGCTGTTGATGAAGAGGCTTGGACCCCTTGCACGGACTGTTCGGTCATGCCAGCAGAAACCGGGACGGTGCATTCTCGCGAATTGTCCTTGCCCCTCTTCACGGTTTTGCCACAGGCTTGTCCACATGGCACTTGTCCTCGCCTCGACCTCTTCCATCCGCCGGCAGATGCTGAAACAAGTCGGTCTCGCCTTTGAGGTCAGCCCTCCGCGCGTCGATGAGTCGGTACTCCGCCAGGCGCTTTCCGCCGAGGGCGCACCCCCTAGAGACCTCGCCGATGCGCTGGCAGAGGCGAAGGCGCGCAAGGTTGCCGGGCGTATACCGGGCCGACTGGTGCTTGGCTGCGATCAGGTGCTGGCGCTGCGGGATCAGGTTCTGGAAAAACCTGTCACGGTGGACGATGCGCGCGAGCAGCTTCGCGCTTTGCGTGGACAGACACATCGTCTGTTCTCGGCCGCGGTCCTCTATTCCGATGGGGAACCGGTGTGGCGACATGTCGGCGTTGCGCGGTTGGCCATGCGCTCGTTTTCGGATGACTACCTCGAGGCATATCTGTCGCGGAACTGGCCCGCCATTGGTGCTTGTGTCGGGGCCTACCAGCTTGAAGCGGAAGGCGCGCGCCTGTTCGCGCAGATACAGGGCGATTACTTCACCATCCTCGGCCTGCCGCTTCTGGAGTTGCTGAATTACCTCGTTCTGCGCGGAGAGATTGACGGATGAAAAAGGTTCCTCTCGCTGGTGTCATTGGTTGCCCGGTCGCGCATAGCCGTTCGCCTGTCCTGCACGGCACGTGGCTGCGGGACTACGGTATTTCGGGGCATTACGTGCCGTTGCATGTCGAGCCCGACGATCTGTCATTGGCGCTTCACTCCCTGCCGCAACTTGGCTTTGTCGGTGCCAATGTCACCATACCGCACAAGGAGGCCGCGCTCGCCTTGGCGGATGAGGCCAGCCCTGCCGCCCGGACCATCGGTGCCGCCAACACACTCACCTTCATCGCAGGCCGGATTCTGGCCGACAATACAGACGGATACGGCTTTATCGAGAACCTGCGGGCTGGCGCGCCCTTCGATGATACCCGAACGGAACCTGCGCTTGTGCTTGGCGCCGGTGGTGCCGCGCGTGCTGTCCTTGTTGCGCTTGCCGATGCTGGAGTGTTGGAAATACGTCTTGCCAATCGGACCCGCGCGCGGGCCGAGGCTGTTGCCAGAGATCTACCGGACTGCCCTATAACGGTCATCGACTGGGCGGACCGCGTCCGGGGCGCTTCTGGCGCCCGGTTGGTCGTGAACACCACATCGCTTGGGATGACGGGTGAGCCACCGCTAGACTTCCCGGCATCGGCATTGCAAGTCGGCATGATCGTCACCGATCTGGTCTACGCCCCGCTTGAGACGGCGTTGCTGCGTGATGCACGTGCCCAGGGCTGCGTCGTGGTCGATGGGCTGGGCATGCTCTTGCATCAGGCTGTTCCAGGCTTTGCGCGCTGGTTCGGGCATACACCAGAGGTTACCGAGGCACTGCGCCGCGCAGTGTTGCAAGCGTGAGGCCTTATTGTCTGGGCCTGACCGGCTCCATTGGCATGGGCAAGACCACCACGGCGGGTTTCTTTCGCGATTTGGGTGTTCCGGTTTGGGATGCGGATGCCGCGGTGCATCGCCTGTATGCACCAGGCGGTGCTGCCATTGAACCTGTCACGGCGTTGTGTCCAGAGGCTGTCGGACCTAATGGCATCGACCGCGCGGTGCTCAAATCCTGGATCGCGCAGGACGAAACCGCGCTGCAACGTCTCGAGGGCGTGATCCACCCGTTGGTGGCACAGGATCGCATGGCGTTCATCGATCGAACCGATGCGCCGCTGGTTGTTCTCGACATTCCGCTTCTGTTCGAGACAGGGGCCGAGGCACAGCTCGACGGTGTTCTCGTCGTCACGGTGCCACCCGAGACCCAGTGCGCCCGCGTCCTGTCGCGCCCGGGCATGACGCGAGCACATCTCGACCGCATCCTTGCCCGCCAAGTGCCGGATGCCGAGAAACGGGCGCGCGCCGATTTCGTGATCGAGACACTGGATATGGACACCACGCGCCGCGCAGTGCAAAATCTGGTGGAAAAATTGGGGGCGAAAGATGCGTGAGCTTGTGCTGGACACCGAGACGACAGGGTTCGAGCCGGCCGAGGGTCATCGGATCGTCGAGATTGGTGCGGTCGAGCTTGTCAATCTGATGCCCACGGGGCGCAGCTATCATCAGTATATCAATCCCCAGCGTGACATGCCCCAGGGCGCGTTCGAGGTGCACGGGCTGAGCGAGGAGTTTCTGAACGACAAGCCGGTCTTCGCCGAGATCGCCGATGCCTTCCTCGACTTCATCGCAGGGGACCGCCTGGTGATCCATAACGCGGCATTCGACATGAAATTTCTCAACGCAGAATTGGATTGGGCCGCCAAGCCGCAACTCGGCCCTGAACAGGCGTTCGATACGCTCAGCCTCGCGCGCAAGAAATTCCCCGGTGCGCCCGCCTCGCTCGATGCGCTGTGCCGCCGGTTCGGGATCGACAATTCCGCGCGCACCAAACATGGCGCGCTGCTGGACAGCGAGATCCTCGCCGAGGTCTATCTGGAACTGCTGGGCGGCCAACAACCGGACTTTGCCCTCGCGACATCATCCGAAAGCTCTGACACGGGCGGCCAGATGCCGCGCGCGCCGCTTCCGCGTCGCCCGGCTGCACTGCCCTCTCGGCTGACCGAGGCCGAGCGCCAGGCGCATGACGCGTTTATCGCTTCACTGGGCGAAAAGGCGATTTGGCAAAGTTACAGCCGAAAATGACAACGCCCGGCATGGCCGGGCGCTTTCGAAAAACTGTCAAGACGGCTCAGTTCGTTGCGGGTGTCGCGCCATGTTGCGCCTTCAACGCGGCCTGACGCTGCAGTTCCTGCTTGTAGAGCGCAAGGAAGTCGACGGTGTCGAGGTTCAGCGGCGGGAAGCCGCCATCTCTGGTCACGTCCGAGATGATCCTGCGCGCGAAGGGGAAGATCATGCGCGGACATTCGATCAGCAGGAACGGATGCAGTTGTTCCTGCGGCACACCCTCGATCAGGAACAGGCCGACATAATCCAGCTCGATCAGGAACAGGGTCTGTTCGTCCGACTTATTCTTCGAGGTAATCTTGTATTTTGTCCCGACCTCGTACTGGTTTTCCGCTTCGCGCTTGTTGGCGTCGAGGCTGACCTGCACCTGAATATCGGGCTGCACATTCCCGCCCTGGATCTTCTTCTGAGCGGCGACATTCTCGAAGGACAGATCGCGCATGTACTGCGCGAGGATGCGCATGTTCACCTTCGGAGGGGTAGCAGCGGCGGCAGCGCCGTTGCCCTGCTGGTCGGTATCCGTCATCTCTGACTCCTGTCATTATTTTGATCGGTATCTTGCGCGGGTGTTTATCAGCGCAGGATAACGCGCTCAATCCCGCTTTTCGGGGCGCTGCGGCACGTCGCCCTCGATCCGGTCGCGCGGCGTAGGCGGGACGTCATCGTTATGGACCTCGTACGCGCCCTCGATGATGGTTGCGGAGTCGCGCGCCTGCGCCGTTCTCAGCCGTGCGATCAGCGTGCCCAGAAGCAGCGTTCTCAGCGGGGGCAACAACATCAACAGACCAAGCGCGTCAGTGAAAAACCCGGGCAGGACAATGAGCACCGCGCCAAGCAGCCGCAGGGCAGAATGACCCAGCGGGCTGGCCGGGCTCTGATCGCGTGCCAGGGCGGCGCGCAGTTCCGCGGTATTGCGCTGCGGTTCCAGGCGCATCAGGACGATGCCAAGCGCTGCAGACACCAGAACCTCGATCAGCGTGCCAGCGACACCGATCTGGGGCCCGAGCTGCACGAAAAGCGCGATCTCGATGATCGGGACAGCGAGGATGGCCAGCAAAATCCACATAACTTCCGCTTTCCCTGCTTCCTGCCTGTCGCATGAGGTGGACTCGCCCCGCCTGCGCCCTTACATAAGCATCTGACCCGAACTGCCAACCCGGGACCGAGGATACGAATGGAACCTGCCGTGATCCAGCTACTCATTCTTGCCGGTATAGCCGTCTTCCTGATCTTGCGGCTGCGCGCTGTCCTTGGATCTCGTGACGGGTTCGAACAGAACACGCTGCCGCGCCGGGGTGACACTGAACAGACCGCCAACAAACCGCGCTTCGAGGTGATCGAGGGCGGACCTGACACGGACATAACCGATCATGTGCCCGAGGGGTCAGATTCCGCCAAGGCCCTCGCACGCATGAAATCGCTCGATCCGTCCTTCAGCGTGGATGAGTTCTTGCAAGGCGCGCGCGGTGCGTATGAGATGATCCTGATGGCGTTCGAATCCTCTGACCTCGATTCTGTGCTCCCCTTCCTGTCGCGCGATGTTTTCAACAGCTTCGACGAGGTGGTGCAACTGCGCGAGCGCGAAGGGCTGCGCGTTGAGGCGACCTTTGTCGGATTGCGCGAGATCGAACTGGTCGAGGCCACCTTCGACGAAGACACGAAGGAAGGCGAGGTCACGGTCAAATTCGTGGGCGAGTTGACCTCGGCGGTGCGCAAGGCCGATACGGGAGAGATCGTCGAAGGCGATCCCAACGCCATCAAGCGTCAGAAAGATGTCTGGACCTTCGCGCGCGACATGACGTCGGACAGCCCAAACTGGAAGCTGGTGGCCACCGGGGAATGACCCGCAAACGGCGTCTGACCGACGCGGACCGAGAAATCTGGGGCCGCGTGGCACGCACCACACGGCCCCTTGCGTCCGGAGCTTCGCTGAAGGTCGATGACCCCGAAGACAGCGCCCCCGCAGCCACCCCGCCAGGATCTGACACATCGCTTCCCGCTGCACGGATCTTCCGCCCGACCCCGCTATCATCCCCCCCGGCGCATGATCTCGCGCGCCCGCTGGGCGACGCGCTGGCATCAGCTCCGATGCAGATGGACAAGCGCCGGTTCCAGCGGATGCTGCGTGGAAAGCTGGTGCCCGAGGCTCGGATCGATTTGCACGGCATGACGCTGGCGCAGGCACATGGGGCGCTAAACAGTTTCATTCTGCGGGCACAGCAACAGGGGCTGCGGCTGGTCCTGGTCATCACCGGCAAGGGTCGCAACACAGACAATGACGGCCCGATCCCCCGGCGCCCCGGCGCATTGAAGCAGGATGTCCCGCGCTGGTTGCGCATGGCGCCCCTCGCCCCGGCGGTCCTGGAGATTCGCGAGGCACATGCCCGCCATGGCGGGGCGGGCGCCTATTACGTCTATCTCAGGCGCAACCGGTAAGGCCTTGGCGGCGCCGGGCGCGTGGCGCGCGCTTCTGGAATTGCGCCATATTCTCAGGGGGTGCGGGAGTATTTCCGGCAAGAAAATGCAGAACGAGGTCTTGTGCCGTTGATGGGCTTGGCTTGCCGGGTGTTTTGCGCGAAAGGGCGGAGATGGGGTTTCGTTTCGACATCACGGCACATGACGGGCGGGCGCGGCAGGGCGTCATTGCCACGCCGAGGGGCGAGATCCGGACGCCGGCCTTCATGCCGGTGGGAACGGCCGCAACAGTCAAGGCGATGCTGCCTGCTTCCGTGCGCGAGACTGGCGCGGATATCCTTTTGGGCAATACCTATCACCTGATGCTGCGCCCCACGGCCGAGCGAATCGCGGCGCTTGGTGGGCTGCACCGCTTCATGAACTGGGACAGGCCCATCCTGACAGATTCCGGCGGATTTCAGGTCATGTCGCTGGCAGCGCTGCGAAAGATGACCGAGGAGGGGGTGCGCTTCGCCAGCCATATCGATGGCTCGCGCCACATGCTCAGCCCCGAACGCTCGATGGAAATTCAACGCCTGCTGGGCTCGGATATCGTCATGAGTTTCGATGAATGCACCCCCTTCCCCGCGACCGAAGAGGTGGCGCGGTCCTCGATGGAGCTGTCGATGCGCTGGGCCGAACGTTCGCGCGTGGCTTTTGGCGATCGGCCCGGGCATGCGCTGTTTGGGATACAGCAAGGCTCGGTCTATCCGCATCTGCGCGCCGAGAGCGCGGCGCGGCTGCGCGAGATCGGTTTCGACGGCTATGCGCTGGGCGGGCTCGCTGTAGGCGAGGGGCAGGACGTCATGTTCGAGGTTCTGGACTATGCCACCGACATGCTGCCCGAAGACAAGCCCCGCTATCTGATGGGTGTGGGCAAGCCCGATGACATCGTCGGTGCCGTGCAACGTGGTGTGGACATGTTCGATTGCGTGCTACCGTCGCGTTCGGGGCGGACGGGGCAGGGCTGGACCGCACGCGGCCCGGTGAACCTGCGCAACGCCCGTCACCGCGACGACCCTCGCCCGTTGGAGGAGGGGTGTGACTGCCCGGCCTGCACGGGCTATTCCCGCGCCTATCTGCACCATGTCATCCGGGCCGATGAAATCATCGGTTCGATGCTGCTGACCTGGCATAATCTGCGCTACTATCAGCGGCTGATGGACGGGCTGCGCGCGGCGATTGTCGCGGGTGCGCTTGACAGTTTCGTGGCCAGCTTCCATGCCCAACGCGCTGCGGGTGATATCCCGCCCCTCTGACCCCGGAAGGAGACATGCATGGCAGCCGACATGCTATCGACCGTCGTGAAACCCCTCCATCGCGAGGGGTACCGCTTCATCGCGGTCTTTGCTGTCGTGACCCTGCTTTTGTTCATGGTGTGGCAGCCGCTGGGCTGGATCGGTGTCGGGCTGACGGTCTGGTGTTACTATTTCTTCCGTGATCCGGTCCGCCATGTCCCAATGCGCGATGGGCTGCTGGTCAGCCCCGCCGATGGCGTGATCTCGATGATAGAGGCGGCCGTGCCGCCCGCCGAGCTGGAGATGGGCGACGCGCCCCTAACCCGCGTTTCGGTCTTCATGAACGTGTTCGACTGCCATGTGAATCGCGCCCCGGTCGCGGGCGAGGTGACCCGCATCGCCTACCGCCCCGGCAAGTTCCTCAACGCGTCGCTGGACAAGGCGAGTGCAGATAACGAGCGCAACGGTCTGGTGCTGAAGATGGCGGACGGGCGGCAGGTTGGTGTTGTGCAGATCGCCGGCCTGGTCGCGCGGCGGATCCTGTGCGATGTCGCCGAAGGTGACCAGCTGGCCACGGGGGCGCGGTTCGGGATGATCCGTTTCGGCAGCCGCGTGGATGTGTATCTGCCCGAAGGGGTCGAGTCGCTTGTTGCCCTGGGGCAGGGGATGATCTCGGGCGAGACGGTGATCGCCGATGTGACGAGCGCCGAGTCGCGGCGGCTGGCCGAGGCGATCTGAGGTGGCGCGCGAGCGCTTCTCGCTTTTGCATCTGGTGCCCAATCTGGTCACCATTCTCGGGCTCTGCGCGGGGCTGAGCGCGATCCGCTTCACCTTTGACGCGCGTTTCGAAGTCGCAGCGGCGCTGATCATCATCGCGGCTGTTCTGGACGGGATTGATGGGCTTCTGGCGCGCAAGCTCGATGCTGCGACCTCTTTCGGGGCCGAGCTGGACAGTTTTTCGGATTTCGTGAGTTTCGGGGTCGCGCCGGGCGTGCTGGTTTTCGGTTATGCACTCGCCGGGCCGATGGCCGGTGTCGGCTGGATCTTCGTGCTGATCTATGCGGTCTGCACCTGCCTGCGTCTGGCGCGCTTCAACATCAATCGGGCCGCCCCCGGCGGTCGGGCGAAACGACATTTCGTCGGTGTGCCGGCCCCTGCGGGGGCGATGTTGGGACTTCTTCCGGTCTTTCTGGGGCTGTCCGAGTTGGTCGATACGACAAAGGCGCCGCTTCTCGTGGCGCTCTATCTGGGTGGTGTGGGCCTTCTGATGGTGTCGCGGCTGCAGACGCCGTCGCTCAAGGCAGTGCAGATTGATCGGCGCAACACGGTCTGGGTGCTGATCGCCGGGACCGCATTTGCCGGTGCGCTGGCGCTGTGGACCTGGGCGGCGCTGGTGGTCGCCAACCTGCTGTACCTGGCCTTGCTGATCTGGCTTGCGATGCAAGGGCGCAGGCGGCGCCGCGCTGGCTGATTTGGCGCCCGGCGCACACGCTTTGGGCTTGACGGGCCGGGCGCGAGCGACTACTCCCCACGTCACGCGCGGTTGTAGCTCAGTTGGTTAGAGTACCGGCCTGTCACGCCGGGGGTCGCGGGTTCGAGCCCCGTCAACCGCGCCAGATTTCACCCCCGCCAGTTGGTGGGGGTTATTTTTTTGCGGACCGGGCAAAACTACCCGATCGTTGGATGCAGACCCGTTGATGCAGGGCAGCGCGCAGGAGAATGCAATGAAGCGTTCGCAGATCAACACGGTCCTGGAAGAGGCTGACGTCTTTCTGCGCAGCCACGGATTCGCCCTTCCACCCTTTGCGCATCTGCCGCCCGAGGCAATGCACGCACCCGATTACGCCGAGATCCGCGCGCGGCAGCTTGGCTGGGATCTAACGGATTTCGATTCGGGCGACTTTGCGAGGAAGGGGCTGGTGCTATTCACGCTGCGCAACGGGACGTTGCCGGAACTCGCTGCCGGGGCGGGCATGGTCTATTGCGAGAAGGTCATCGTGCTGCGCGACGGCCAGCACTGCCCGATGCATCGGCATTTCCGCAAGACCGAGGGCATCATCAACCGCGCAGGCGGTGCGCTGGTGCTTGAGTTGTTCGCCTCGGACCCAGACGGCGCGCGTGACCTCTCCGCGCCGGTCGAAGTGATCTGCGACGGAATTGCGCGGCAGCTTCCGGCCGGCGGATTGCTGCGGCTTGCGCCCGGCGAGAGCGTGACGCTTCGGCCCGGCGACTGGCACGCCTTCTGGGCCGAGGGCGCTGATTGTCTGGTGGGAGAGGTCAGCACCGTTAATGATGATGTACATGACAACCGTTTCGACCCCGAATTGCCGCGCTTCTCTGACGTTATCGAGGACGCCACCCCGTGGCGCCTGCTGGTCAGCGATTACCCCGAAGCAGCGCGCTGAGCGCTCGACTTTTCCCGGACGCGGGCCATTTCTGCGCCCATGGACCAGATGCCCGACACCCCCCGTCCTGTCCCGCAACGCGCGTTTGCGCGCAACATGCGCATGGGCGGTGTAGCGGGCGGGATCCTCGGGGCTTCGCTGGGCGCGGCGATGGGGGATATTCTGCGCGGTCGGCGGCCGGATCTCGCACAGGCCGCGCTGAACCCGGCCAATGCCATGCGCCTTGCGGGCGGGCTTGCGCATCTGCGCGGCGCGGCGATGAAGCTGGGCCAGATGCTATCGATGGAGAGCGGCAGCATCCTGCCGCCTGAGGTGACCGGTATTCTCGCGCAGTTGCAAGCCAATGCGCCAGCCATGCCGCCCCTGCAGTTGCGCGACGTGCTGAACGCGGAATGGGGCACTGGCTGGCAGCGGAAGTTCCGCCGATTCGATGTTCGCCCGATCGCGGCGGCGTCGATCGGGCAGGTGCACCGGGCCGAGTTGCATGACGGGCGGGTGCTGGCCGTCAAAGTGCAGTTTCCGGGCGTCGCGGCGAGCATTGACAGCGACATTGCGACACTGGGGCGGCTGATGCGCGTGCCGGGAGTTTTGCCACCGGGAATGCGGATCGACCGGCTTCTGGAGGATGCACGCGCGCAACTGCACGATGAGGCCGATTACTTGCGCGAGGCGCAAGCGCTGCAGGCTTTTGCCGCGCATCTGGCCGGGGATGATGCGTTTCGCGTGCCGGGCCTGTGCGCCGCGTTGACGACGCGCCGCGTGCTGGCGATGGATTTCGTCGAGAGCGCGCCCATCGACAGCTTGCAGAACGCCCCGCAGGATCTGCGCGACACCGCCGTGGCGCGGCTGATCGACCTGACGCTGCGCGAGATCTACGAATTCGGCCAGATGCAGACCGACCCCAATTTCGCCAACTACCGGGTGGCCCCGGATGGGCGGATCGTGCTGCTGGATTTCGGTGCGACGCGCGATATCCCCCCGCAAGTGGCGTCGCGCTACCGCACTTTGCAGCAGGCGCTTCTGGCCGAGGATCGCAGCACGCTTGCAACCGGGATGCAGGCGCTTGGCTATTTCTGCGGCCAGATGCCCGAGGCACGGCGCGACCTGATCGTGGGGCTGGCACTGCGGGCCAGCGCGCCGTTGCGGATGGAAAGTGCCTATGATTTCGGCACGTCGACGCTGATCGCGGATCTGGCACAAGCGGGTCGCGAGTTGGGCGAGTCGCGTGATTTCTGGCACGTGCCGCCTGCGGATTTGCTGTTCCTGCACCGCAAGATCGGCGGAATGTTCCTGCTGGCGCAGCGACTGCGGGCGCGTGTCGCGCT
>PXES01000041.1 GCA_003564655.1 Paracoccaceae bacterium | reverse complement strand
CTCGCGCGCACGATCGCCCGGCTCGCGCAGGAGATGGGTGCGTGCCCGGCGCTTTTCGTGCAGGTCAACACGGGGGTGGAGCCGCAAAAGGCGGGCGTGCAGCCCGGCGACACCGACGCGCTGGTGGCCGAGGCGCGCGCGATGGATCTGCCCGTGCGGGGGCTGATGTGCATCCCCCCCGTCGACGAGGACCCGGCCGCGCATTTCGCGCTCCTCGCCCAGATCGCCGAGCGCAACGGGCTGTCGGGGCTGTCCATGGGCATGAGCGACGATTTCGAGACGGCGATCCGCCATGGCGCGACGCATGTGCGCGTCGGCTCGGCCATCTTCGGGGCGCGCCGCTAGGCCAGCGTTTCCGGCACGATCAGCCGCGTGTCATAGCGAATGCGCGCGGCGATGGCGCGCAGATCGGCGCGCGTCAGCGCGATGCAGCCCGCCGTGGGCTGGCCGGGTCCGCGCCACTGATGCAAAAAGATCGCCGAGCCCGCGCCGCGTATCGCGCGCGGCCAGTTCCAGTCGGTCAGGATCACCAGATCATAAAGCGGGTCGGCCCGGCGCAGTCGCTCATGGCTGTGCGGGTAGGGGGCCCGAACCATGAGGTTGTAGTCCTCATGCGTAGGGTCGTCCGACCACAGATCCCGCGGGCGGATGGGCAGCGCCCAGTCGGCAGGTCGCGCCATGCGGTCGGGCCGGTAGAGCATCCCGACCAGATCATGCACCCCCGCAGGTGTCGCGCCGTCGCCCTCGCGCTTGTCCGCGCGCACGCCGCCGCGCCCGATGGTGCAGGGGTAGACGCGTCCCATGAAGCGCAGCCCGCCGCGCGTCAGCACCATGTCGAAGCGCGTCATCCGGGAAGACCCCTGCCGCCGCGCGCCGTGGCGGGGGTGTGCAAGGGTGGGTGGGTGGGCACACCCCCGGCGCGGTGCGCGGCGGCGGCCCGGCTCACAGCACATGCCCCGATTTCGCGGCCTTGGTCGCCAGATAGGCGCGGTTCTGCGCCGTCTCGCCGACACGCAGGGCAACGCGCTCGACCACCCGCACGCCGTTCGCCTCGAGCATCTCGACCTTGCGCGGGTTGTTGGTCAGAAGCCGCACCCCGGCAAACCCCATCTCGCGCAACAGCGCCGCCCCGATCCGAAAATCGCGCTCGTCATCCTCGAAGCCCAGCCGGTGATTGGCCTCGACCGTGTCGAAGCCCTGATCCTGAAGCGAATAGGCGCGCATCTTGTTGGCCAGTCCGATCCCGCGCCCCTCCTGGTTCAGATACAGCAGCACCCCTGCGCCTGCCTGGCCCATCTGCGCGAGCGCCGCCTGCAGTTGCGGGCCGCAATCGCATTTCAGCGACCCCAGCACATCGCCGGTGAAGCAGGCCGAGTGCAGCCGCGCCAGCACCGGGGCAGCGCGGTCCGGCTGGCCGATCTCGATGGCATAATGCTCCACGCCGCCATCGCGCGGGCGAAAGACATGCACCCGCCCCGCCTGCGCCGCCACCATCGGCACCCGCGCGCTGACCACCGGATGCAGCACAGTCTCGCGCGACAACTCGCGCAGCACGAGGCCCGCATCGAGCGTGGTCAATTCCGGCAAGGGTGTGGGGTCCGGCAGGTCAAGCACCAGCGCGGCAGGCAACAGATGCGCCGATTTCACCAGTGCAAGGGCGGCGCGATGCGCCTCGGCCCCGCCCGTCCGCAGCGTTCGCAGCGGCCCCTTCATCGGGTGGCGCAGGTCGTCCGCCGGATCGGCCACGGCGCGCAACCAGTCGCAGCCCGCCTCTGGCGGCACCAGCACGCGCGCCAGATCGCCGTCATAGGGGCGCGCGCGCAACGTTTCGGCCCGGTGGCGTGTGATCGCCAGCACCGGATCGGGCGAGATCGCGCGCAGTTCGGCCAGCCGTGCCGGGCTCAGCGACTCGGCGGCCAGCGCCAGTACCGCGCCCTCGGCGAAACGCAGTACCACGGGCACGCCAAGCCGCAGGTCGGCGCGGGCGCGGTTGATCTTCTCGACAGGGGTCAGACCCAGACTCATGGGCGTGGATGCTCCGCCTCGGCCCTTGCCTTGTAGCGTCATGCTGTTGGAATTGAAACATTCCCGCGTCTGCCGACACGTCCGCGTGAAGCGATTGTTGCAAATCTTGTCGTGCATGACCGCGCCGCGCATCTGCGTGAGTGAGTGTGAACCCGATGTGACTCGAGGAGACTGTGAATGGCTAAGCTCAACAAGATCCTACTGGTTGATGATGAGGACGACCTGCGCGAGGCGCTCTCCGAGCAACTTGTGATGACCGATGAATTCGACGTGTTCGAGGCGGCTAACGGCGCCGAGGCGATGGAACAGGTCCGAGCGGGGCAGTTCGACCTCGCGATCCTCGATGTCGGGCTGCCGGACACGGATGGGCGCGAGTTGTGCAAGCGGATGCGCAAGGCCGGGTTCAAGGCACCGGTGGTCATGCTCACAGGGCATGATTCGGACGCAGACACCATTCTCGGCCTTGATGCCGGTGCGAATGACTACATCACCAAGCCCTTCAAGCTGCCGGTCCTGCTGGCCCGTCTGCGCGCCCAGCTGCGCCAGCACGAACAGTCGGAGAATGCGGTCTTCCAGCTTGGTCCATATCTCTTCAAGCCCGCGCAGAAGATGCTTCTCGACGAAAAGGAGCGCAAGATCCGCCTGACCGAAAAGGAAACCAACATACTCAAGTTCCTTTACCGCGCGCCGGACGGCGTGGTGCCGCGCGATGTGCTGTTGCACGAGGTCTGGGGCTACAATGCCGGGGTCACGACCCACACACTCGAGACCCATATCTACCGGCTGCGGCAAAAGATCGAGCCCGACCCGTCCAACGTGTCGCTGCTGCTGACCGAGGCGGGGGGATATCGACTCGCGGCCTGAACACAGATCTCACGCCTTATTGTTGCCAGAATCGGATAGGATGGTACATTTGTCGTGCGATTGTTCTTCAGTACGACCTGTTCCCCTGCGCTCTCACAAAGCGCGATTTCCTCCCTGTTGGACTGGCCCGGGCTTCTGCCCGGGCCTTTTCTGTTGCGGAACCAACAGCGCGGGGGTGCGCAATCCGCAGTGAAGTTGTGGCCGCAGCTCCGCCTTGGCGCCCCCTGACGCGGATGCTATTGACCCGGCGAACACTCCCCAGCCAGAGGCCGCGCACCCCAGATGCCCCTTACCCTTGCTACCTGGAACATCAATTCCATCCGCCTGCGCGCCGCGCTGGTCCTTAAACTTCTGCGCGAGGAGGCACCCGACGTTCTGTGCCTTCAGGAATGCAAGAGCCCGGTCGAGAAAATCCCCTTCGATCTGTTCGCAAATGCCGGGTACGGACACTGGGCTGCGCGGGGGCAGAAGGGATATAACGGTGTGGCCATCCTCTCGCGCCTGCCGCTGGAAGATGCCGGGCACATCGACTGGTGCGGGCGCGGCGATGCGCGTCATGTGGCGGCGCGGCTGGAGAATGGCGTCACGATCCACAATTGCTACGTCCCGGCGGGCGGCGATGTGCCCGACCGCGAGGTGAACGAGAAATTCGGCCACAAGCTCGATACGCTGACCGAGATGCGTGACCATTTCCGCGATGCACGCCCCGAGCGTGCGATCCTGGTGGGCGATCTGAACATCGCCCCGCGCGCGGATGATGTCTGGTCGCACAAGCAGTTGCTGTCGGTCGTCTCGCACACACCGATCGAGGTCGAGCATCTGGGCGCCGCGCAAGAGGCCGGGGGCTGGGTGGACATCACCCGCAAGGACATTCCCGAGGGGCAACTCTATTCCTGGTGGTCCTACCGCGCGCGCGACTGGGACGCCTCGGACCGGGGCCGCAGGCTGGACCATGTCTGGGCCAGTTCCGACATTGCGCCGGCGGGGCACGGCTCGCGCATCCTGCGCGCGGCACGCGGGTGGGAGCAGCCCTCGGATCACGCGCCGGTGTTTGCCAGCTTCGATCTGTGACCCCCTTTCCCTTTGAGGTCTCGCAGACCATATAGGGCGGGAAGAGGTCGACAAAGACGGGGGCGAACATGCTGGAATTCGGCAAGCAGGATGCAGGGGCCGGGGCCGAGGTGATCTCGGACGCCACTGAACAGGATTTCATGGTCAAGGTGGTCGAGGCCAGCCAGGAGGTGCCGGTCATCGTCGATTTCTGGGCGCCTTGGTGTGGCCCGTGCAAGACGCTTGGCCCCGCGCTTGAGGCCGAGGTGCGCGCCGCAGGCGGCAAGGTGCGGATGGTCAAGGTCAATGTTGACGAGAACCAGAGCATCGCCGCCCAACTGCGCATCCAGTCGATTCCCACGGTGTATGCGTTCTATCAGGGTCAGCCGGTGGACGGATTTCAGGGCGCGCAGCCGCCCTCGGCACTGAAGGAGTTCGTCACCAAGCTGGCCGGGATGGCCGGGGATGGCGGTCTGGGCGCGGCGATGGACGAAGCCGACACCATGCTCGAGCAGGGGGCCGTGACCGACGCAGCGCAGATCTTCGCCGCCGTCCTGTCCGAAGAAAACGAGAACCCGCGTGCCCTGGGCGGGCTGGCACGCGCCCAGCTTGCCAGCGGCAATCTCGACCAGGCCGAGGCGCTGCTGGCCAATGCACCCGCCGCCATCGCCAAGGCCGCCGAGGTCGAGGCCGCGCGCGCCGCGCTGGCGCTCGCGCGGCAGGCCGAGAGTGCGGGGCCAGTGGACGAATTGCGCACCAAGCTGGAGGCGGAGCCAGGCGATCATCAGGCGCGGTTCGACCTTGCGCAGGCGCTTCATGCCAAGGGCGAGACCGAGGCCGCCATCGATGAGTTGCTGGAGCTTTTCCGCCGTGACCGCGACTGGAATGATGGTGCCGCAAAGGCCCAGCTTTTCACGATTTTCGACGCGCTCGGGCCGAAGGATCCGCTGGCCGCACGTGGGCGGCGTCGATTGAGTTCGATGATATTTGCCTGAGCCAGCGTTCGGGTTAGGTTGCATCTCATGACGCGGTTCACGGATCTTCCGGACACGATCCCGGTGTTTCCCCTGCCGGGAGCGTTGCTTTTGCCGCGCGCCCGGTTGCCCCTGCATATCTTCGAGCCGCGTTACCTTGCCATGATCGAGGATTGCCTGAAGACGCCCGAGAGGCTGATCGGCATGATCCAGCCGCGCGAGACGCCCGGAAACGGGGCCAAGCCGCTGCATAGCATCGGTTGCGCCGGTCGTCTGACTGCGTTCTCCGAGACCGAGGACGGGCGCTACATGATCACGCTGACAGGGGTTTCCCGGTTTCGGGTCAGGCAGGAGGTGACAGGTTTCACTCCTTACCGACGCACCGAAGTGACATGGGACGGTTTTGACCGCGACCGTGGCGACGAGGAAAGTGATAAAGGGCTTCAGCGCGAGCAATTCTTCGCCCTGCTCAAGCGGTTCTTCGCGATGCATCAGCTCTCGACCGACTGGGACAGCCTCAAGGGTGCCGAGGACGAGTTGCTGATCAATTCGCTGTCGATGCTCTGCCCCTTCGAGCCCGACGACAAGCAGGCCCTGCTGGAGGCGCCGTCGCTTGCGACCCGGCGCGAGACACTCGTGACCTTGATGGAGTTCAGTCTGCGCGGCGGCGATGACGAGGCGTTGCAATGACGGAAGATGCACCCGCTTCGCCAAAATTCGATCGCAAGATGCTCGAAGTGCTAGTCTGCCCGGCGACCAAGCAGTTTCTGAGATACGACTCGCAGAAGCAGGAACTTGTATCGAAGGCCGCGCATCTGGCCTTTCCGATCCGCGACGGCATCCCGATCATGCTGGTCGATGAGGCCCGCGAGGTCGAGGGATAGCCGTCATTGTCGGTTGAAGTCGGGTCCGGAGTGGGCCGTCCGGGCGGCTGCTGCGGACGCCTGCGCAAAGCGCCCTCGGGCCGTGCCCACCCACCCGCCCCTGCACGCCCCGAGGGCGCCTTGCGCAGGCGCGCGGGATCGGGAAACGTTGCATCGCTGCGGCGACGGAGCGGGTCGCGCGGGGTGCGCGGCTGGTCTCACCCTTCGTCGATCACCTGTGCCATGGCCTGCGCGACGACAGGTACGCTTTGCGCGTTCAGCCCGGCCATGTTCACCCGCCCGTCGCCCAGCATATAGATACCGTGCTCGGCCCGCAGCGCCGTGATCTGTCCGGGCGTCAGCGGCAGCAGCGAGAACATGCCCGCCTGTGTGACGATGAAATCGAAGCGGTCGGTCCCGGCTTCGGCCCGCAGCGCCTCGGCCAGAGTGCGGCGGTTGGCGTGAACGCGCTCGCGCATCTCGTCCAGCTCGGCTTGCCACAGCGCGCGCAATTTCTGATCGCTGAGGATGGTGCTGACGACGCGCCCGCCATGATCGGGTGGAAACGCAAAGACGCGGCGGTTGAGCCCCGCGAGCGTCCCCGCCACGCGCGCGCGGTGTTCCTCGGGGATGACCGCCATGGCCAGCCCCACGCGCTCGCGGTAGAGGCCGAAATTCTTCGAGCAGCTTGCCGCGACCAGCACCTCGGGCAGGCGGGCGGCCAGATGGCGCAGCCCGCCCGCATCGGCGTCAAGCCCCTCGCCGAAGCCCTGATAAGCCATGTCGACGAAGGGCACCGCCCCGCGCGCGTCCAGCAGCGCGGCGATCTCGGCCCAGTCCTGGGAGGCAAGCTCGACGCCCGTGGGGTTATGGCAGCACCCGTGCAGCAGGACGATATCGCCCGCCGCGACCTGCGCGAGGTCATCCATCATCCCCGCCCGGTCGAGGGTGCCCGAGGCCGCGTCGAGGTAGCGATAGGGCCGGTGTGCAAGCCCCACGGCGCTGATCAGCGGGACATGATTGGGCCAGGTCTCGGCACTGACCCAGATCGTCGCCTCGGGGCGGACCAGTTGGACCAGTGCGCAGATCTGCCGCACAGCCGCCGTGCCGCCGGGCGTGCCGACCGCTGCCAGCCGCGCCTCTGGCACCGCGCCGCCCAGAAGCAACCGGCCCATCGCGTCAAGAAACCGGTGGTCCCCTGCGAGCGAGAGGTAGCTCTTGCTTTCCTGCGTCGCCACGATGTGCCGCTCGGCGTCCTTGACCGCCTGCATGACCAGCGTGCGCCCGGCCTCGTCGCGGTAGACGCCCACGCCGAGGTCGATCTTGCCCATGCGCGGGTCGTCGGCGAATGCCTGCATCAGGGCGATGATGCCATCGGGTTTCGCGTCGGGCAGGGTCTCGAACATGCGCAGCGGCCTTTCAGTTATGGGCAGGGGTCCAGTCGCGGGTGAGACGGCGCATGCGCTGTTCCTGCCGGACCGGGGTGAAGCCGTGCTTCTGGTACTGCGCCAGCGCGCGCGGGTGATCGAGGGTGCAGGTATTCACGCACAGGCGCTTGACCCCCTCGCGCGCCCAGGCAGTCAGGATCGCGGTGCGCAGCATCCATGACCCGAAACCCCGCCCCACGGCCTGCGGGACCAGCCCGAAATAGCGCAGTTCGCAGGTTGCCCCGGCGCGCCAGTCAAGCACGAAAAACCCGT
>PXES01000302.1 GCA_003564655.1 Paracoccaceae bacterium | reverse complement strand
TCGGCATGGCACAGGATGCAGGCAAGATCGTGTCCTGGCTGAAAGCGCCGGGCGACAAGGTCGCCAAGGGCGATGCGCTCTTCGAGGTCGAGACCGACAAGGCCACGATGGAGGTCGAGGCGCAGGCCAGTGGCTTCCTCACCGATGTGCGCGCACAGGCGGGCGAGGATGTGCCAGTGGGGCAGGCGATTGCGCGGATTTCCGAGAGTGCGGAGGAGGACGCGGCCCCCGCCCCGCTCGCCGCCGCTGAACCCGCCCTCGACGACGCGCTGCCCGAGGGGCGCGAGATCACCATGCCGCAGCTTGGCATGGCGCAGGATAGCGGCGTGATCGTCGGCTGGCTGGTCGAGCCCGGCGCGCAGGTTGGGGCGGATGACCTGCTCTTCGAGGTCGAGACCGACAAGGCCACGATGGAAGTGCCTGCGGGTGTCGCGGGCTATTTGGCGGCGACGCTGGCGCAGAAAGGCGACGATGTACCGGTGGGGCAGGCGGTGGCGATCATCTCGGTGGAGAAGCCCGAGAGCCCCGTCACCCGCGCGCTGGCCAAGAGCGCGCACGCCCCGGCAGCGCAAACCCAACCCGCGCCAGCCAAGGCATCCGACCCCGAGCCGGAGGTGCCCCCTGAAAAACCGGCCAAGCCGTCCGGCGCGGCGTCGGCAGCAGGTCGCATCCTCGCCTCGCCCAAGCTGCGCCGTGTGGCGCTGGAAAAGGGGCTGGACCTTGGGCAACTGGTCAAGGCGGGCCCCCCGCAGCCCTATCACATGCGCGATCTGGGCGTGCTGGAGGACCTGAGCGCCAAGGCCCCTGCCGCCGCGCCGGGCGCCGCCGCGCAGGGCTTCCGGCTGGAGGCTGTCACCGCGCAGGACGGCTTCGCCCCCTTCGCCGCCTCTGTCGCAGAGAAGCTGCCCGATGCCGACGCGCTGCTGGCCGGGCTGGCCGGGGCAAGCCTGGGCGCGCCCTGTATCGTGGCGGTCGAACGCTTCGGTGCGCAGCGCGCCTTTGCCGTGGCCGCGAACCGCCGCCTGTCCGCCGTGACCGAAACCGATGACGCCCCCGACCTGCTGCTGCGCGATTTGCGCGCCAGTGCGCTTTCAGGCGTGTCTCTGGGTGCCGAGGAGGTGCCGGTGCTGAGCGTTCTTAACAAGGGCGACGGGCTGGCGCTGACCCTCGAAGCCGCCCCGCACCACATGGCGCCCGCGCTGGCCATCGCGCTACTTTCCGAATTCGCAGGCCGCATGGATGACCCGCTGCGCCACCTGCTCTGACCCCGAGGTTTCGATGAAACACACTGATCTCTACATCAACGGAAGCTGGCACCAGACGCCTGAGCGCTTCGACGTGATCAACCCGGCCACCGAAGAGGTGCTGGCCTCGGTCGCCTCGGCCACGACCGCGGATGCCGACGCCGCGCTCGATGCGGCCGAGGCCGCGATGACTGACTGGGCCGCGCGCACCCCGCGCCAGCGCTCCGAGGTCCTGCGCAAGGCGTGGGAGTTGATGACCGCGCGGCTGGAGGATTTCGCACGGCTGATCACGCTGGAAAACGGCAAGGCGCGCGTGGATGCGATGGGCGAGGCGACTTATGCCGCCGAGTTCTTCCGCTGGTTTGCGGAAGAAGCCGTGCGCGCGGATGGGATGATCACGCATGCGCCAAGCTCGGGCGCGCGCATCATCGTGCAGCATAAGCCGGCGGGGCTTGCGGTGCTGATCACGCCGTGGAATTACCCGGCGGCGATGGGCACGCGCAAGATCGCGCCTGCGCTGGCGGCGGGTTGCGGGGTGGTGATCAAGCCTGCCTCAGAGACGCCCTTGACCATGCTGGCGCTGATGCCGCTTTTGGAAGAAGCGGGCGTGCCGCCGGGGCTGGTGAATGTGCTGCCTTCGAAGCGCACAGGCCCGTTAGTCGATCACATGCTGCACGACCCCCGCGTGCGGGTGGTCAGCTTTACGGGCTCCACCGGCGTGGGCCGCACGCTCTTGAAGGGCGCCGCCGATCAGGGGCTGAAACCGGCGATGGAACTCGGCGGCAACGCGCCATTGATCGTTTTCGATGATGCGGAAATGGACACGGCCATTGAGGGCACGATGCTGGCCAAGATGCGCAACCTGGGCGAGGCCTGCACCGCCGCGAACCGCATCTATGTGCATGAGGCCATCGCCCCCGAATATACCCGCCGCCTGACGGCCGCCATGTCGGCGCTGAAGGTTGGCGACGGCTCCGACCCGAGCGTGGATGTCGGCCCGCTGGTCAATGCCGCCACCCGTGACAAGGTGGCGGAGTTCGTGGCCGATGCGGTCGCCAAGGGCGCGAAACTCGAATGCGGCGGTGTGGTGCCAGAGGGCAGGGGCTATTTCTACCCGCCGACGGTGCTGTCCAACGTGCCGGAAACCGCCGATTGCGTGCATGACGAGATCTTTGGCCCTGTCGCCGCGCTGCAGACCTTCGCCGACACCGATGACGTGATCCGCCGCGCAAATGACACCGAATACGGGCTGGTCGCCTATGTCTTCACGGGCGATTTCAAGCGCGGGCTGCAGGTCTGCGAGCGGTTGAATTACGGCATGGTCGGGCTCAATCGCGGGCTGGTCAGCGACCCGGCCGCCCCCTTTGGCGGCACCAAGCAATCGGGGCTGGGGCGCGAAGGCGGGCATGAGGGGATGCTCGAGTTCATGGAAACGCAATATATCTCGGCAAGCTGGTAAGGGGGAACCATGTCAGAGGTCATCGCAAGCCCCAGCACGCGGCGCAAGGCGCTGGAGAAGGGGGTCGATCTGAACACCCGCGCGAAGGAATTGGGCCGCACGACGCTGGGGCCGGAAGACCTGGGCGCCGCCGCTGCCGCCCCGGCGGCCAGCGCGGGCGACACCAGCTACTGGGATGTGGACCACAGCGCTTTCGGCCCGGTCACCGAAGAGCCGATGAGCCGCTTCGCCCAAGTCGCCGCGCGTAATCTGGGCGCGGCCAATGCACTGATCCCGCAGGTCACGAATCACGACCGCGCCGATGTCTCGGCCATCGAAGGGCTGCGCAAGGCGTGGCGGGCCGAGGCGCAGGCGCGCGGCGTCAAGCTGACGGCACTGGCCTTTCACGTCATGGCGCTGGCGCAGAGCTTGCGCGACTTCCCGCGCTTCAACGCCTCGCTTTCGGGCGATGGCAAGACGCTGGTGCTGAAGGATTATGTCCATATCGGCATCGCCGTGGACACGCCGCATGGGCTGATGGTGCCGGTGATCCGCGATGCCGACCGCAAGGGGCTGTGGGAGATCTCGGCGGCGATCACCGATCTCGCGGGCCGCGCGCAGGCGCGCAAGGTCGCACCGGACGAGATGGGTGGCGCGTCGATGACGATCAGCAATCTGGGCGGCATCGGGGGGCTGGGCTTTACCCCCATCGTCAACCCGCCGGAACTGGCGATCCTGGGCATCACCCGGACCGAGACCGTCACGCGCTGGGACGGCGACACCCCGCGCCCCGTCCCGATGGTGCCGCTGGACCTGTCATATGATCACCGCGTCATCAACGGGGCAGATGCGGCACGGTTCATGTCCCGGCTCGCCGGATTGATCGAGGCGCCGGAACGGATGATGATCTGACCCGTTCTCCCCCACGGGCGCGATCGCGGGCTGTTCGGCTCGCCTGCTGACCTTTCGCACGCCGCCGGGCGGGACCGGCAATTGCGCGGAGAGCCGTTGGTCCGCCCGAATGCGTGCACGACACCGTGACCCGCACGCGGAAGGCGGTGTTCTGTCCACCCTCGGCCTTGATGCCCGGTCGCACGCGCCTGGCCCTGTTGCCGCCGCAATATTCTTCTTTCGACCGCGTCCGATCAGTGTCATCAAGGCGCAGGAAGACTTGGCCGCCGGCCCTGCGGGCGATCAAGGGATTGACACGCGCGTTGCGCGGTTGGCCGAGATGCAGTCGGTTGGCAGTCGGTTGGCAGGCTGGGGGGGCAAGACGGGTGACGGCGATGCGCGAGATCCAGATCGTCGTGCGTCTTGAGAGGTGCGGCGCCATGTCCGTGCCCGGCGGGGCCGCGCATGACTGACTGGACGAGCGTGGAGGCACCGAGCCTCGCTGACATCGAGGCGCTGGCCGAAGCAGCACGGGCGCAGCTGCCCGAGGTCTTCGCCAGGGCCGCCGAGGGCGTGGCGCTGCAGGTCGTCGATTTCGCGCCCGAGGAGATATTGCGCGAGCTGGAGATCGAGGACCCCTACGACCTGACCGGGCTGTATGACGGCATCCCGCTGACCGAGAAATCGGTTTTCGACAGCCCCGAAAAACCCGACATCATCTGGCTCTTTCGCGGCCCGATTCTCGAGGAATGGATTGCGCGGGGGGATGTGGCGCTGGATCATCTGGTGGCGCATGTCTATGTCCATGAACTGGCCCATCACCTGGGCTGGTCGGACGAGGACATCGCGGTGATCGACCGCTGGTGGGAGTGAGGCCGGGGCGTCACGCGCGCGGCCGATGACTCGCGGCGGGCGCCCCGAAAGCCCCCCGCCGGGCGGTGATGGAGCGCAGGCACTGACGCCGAATTCCCGGTGATCCGGATGTCCGATCCGTGCACGCGTTCTCGGGTCGTCGCAGACGACTTTCCAAGCCATGGCTGAAGGGGATGATCTGGTCGGAGTGAGAGGATTCGAACCTCCGACCCCCTGCTCCCGAAGCAGGTGCGCTACCAGGCTGCGCCACACTCCGACCTGAAGGCGCGTATAAGAGAGCGCTGCGTGCTTGACAAGGGGTGGCAGGCGGGTTGCGGGGCTTTCCAAGGCTGCGCGGATTGCCTAGGAAGGCGCAAGCACCGAGAGGAAAATCGCGCCCCATGAAGCTGATCACCACGACCGAGGCGCTGGAGGAATTCTGCGCGCAGGCCCATGCCGCGCCTTATGTGACCATCGACACCGAATTCCTGCGCGAGCGGACCTATTACTCCAAGCTTTGCCTGTTGCAGATGGCGCTGCCCGGCCCGGACGGCCCCGAGGGCGGCCCCGCCGTGCTGGTCGATCCGCTGGCCGAGGGGCTGTCGCTTGCGTCCTTCTACGCCATGCTGCGCGACGAGAGCACGGTGAAAGTGCTGCATGCCGCGCGGCAGGATCTCGAGATCTTCTATATCGAGGGGCGGACCCTGCCGCGCCCGCTCTTCGACACGCAGATCGCGGCGATGGTCTGCGGCTTCGGCGACCAGATCGGCTACGAGACGCTGGTGCGCAAGCTTGCCAAGGGCCGGATCGACAAATCCTCGCGCTTTACCGACTGGTCGCGCCGCCCGCTGACCGAGGCGCAGCTGCGCTACGCGCTTGCCGATGTGACGCATCTGCGGGTGATCTACGAGAAGCTCGCCGCGACACTGGCGGCCAATGGGCGGGCGCCCTGGGTGGCCGAGGAACTGGCGACGCTGGCTGATCCCGCGACCTATGTCACCGCCCCGCAAGAGGCGTGGATGCGGATCAAGACGCGCAACGCCTCCGGGCGATTCCTCGCGATTGTGCGCGAACTGGCGGCGTTCCGCGAAGAGTATGCGCAGTCGCGCAACGTGCCGCGCTCGCGCGTGTTCAAGGACGACGCGCTTTTAGAGCTGGCCTCGGTGCGCCCGCGCGGATCGGAGGATCTGTCGCGTACGCGGCTGTTGTTGCGCGAGGCGCGCAAGGGTGAGATCGCGCAGGGGATCATAGCCGCCGTGCAGCGCGGCCTCGAGTGCCCGCCCGAGGCACTTCCCGAGCTGCCCGGCATTCGCGAGAACCTCAACGTCAACCCGGCGCTGGCGGATCTGCTGCGCGTGCTTCTGAAGGCGAAATCCGATTCGACCGGCGTGGCGGCGCGGCTGATCGCCTCGGCCGCCGATCTCGATGCGCTGGCAGCGGGGTTGCGCGATGTGCCCGCGCTGGCGGGCTGGCGCGCCGAGGTGTTCGGGGCGGATGCGCTGCGGCTGTGCGACGGGGCAGTGGGCCTGGCTGTACGGGGCGAGCGCGTCGAGGTGATCGCGCTGGGGCCGTGATCTGAAGGGCGCCCGCGAGCGGCGCCCACCCACCCGCCCATGCCCCGCTCGCGGGCGCCCGGTCGCTGGCGCGACCGGATGGGCTAATCGCGGGAGGGGCGGCCTCAGCGGTTGACGCTGCGCGCGTTCTGCCCGCCGCGCACCACGATCTGGCGCACACCCGCGAGGCGGCTGTTGGGGATCGCGACGGCAGCGGTCACGGTGCGCGACGGGTCGGTCGAGACGGCGGTCTGCCCGCGTGGCGCGGCGGCGACGAATTCATAGGTCAGCACGCCATCCACCGGGCGGCCATCATTTTCGGGGCGCAGCTCGACGTCCCAGAAGCCCTGCCGCTCGGTGATGCCTGCGGCGCGCACCAGCGCTCCGGTCGAGGTGCGCAGCACCTCCATCTCGGAGACGACAGGCACGAGAAGCCGGCGGTCCACTGTTGTCGTCCAGCCGCCCGCCGGAGCCAGCGTCTCGGCACTGTCGCGACCGAACCAGTTCATCGGGTTCAGGCGCGAGCCGGTGAACCCGCCGCAGGCTCCCAGCAGGAGCACCATCGCCATCGCTGCGAGGAGAGGCTTGTGCATCGGGGGCCCTTTCTGCTGCTTCAGTCGCGCATCCACCTCCAGGTTACCGCAAGATCACGGGTTTGAAAAGCGTCGCATGCGTATGGCTGGACGGCAGGCTGTCTGCGGCATAGGTAAGGGGGACGCAGATCACGGGAACAGTCATGGCACGCGCGGCGTTCGAGGACATTGTCGAGACCTTCGAGTTTCTGGACGACTGGGAGGGTCGCTATCGCCATGTCATCGACATGGGCAAGGCATTGCCGCCCATGCCCGATGCGCTCAAGACCCCGGCAACCAAGGTCGATGGCTGTGCCAGCCAGGTCTGGATCCATCCCCAGCTCGAGGGGGCGGGCGATGCGGCGCGGTTCGATTTCGCCGGTGACAGCGATGCGATGATCGTGCGCGGGCTGATCGCGGTGCTGCATGCGCTCTATGCCGGGCGGACCCTGGCCGAGATCCGCGCAATCGACGCGATGGCCGAGTTGAAGCGACTGGGGCTCGACGAGCATCTCTCATCGCAGCGCTCGAACGGGTTGCGGGCGATGGTCGGGCGGATCGAGGCCATTGCCGCGGCGCCGGGCTGAAGGCGCCGACAGGCGGCGGGGTTCGGCCCGGGTCGTGAGTGGATCAGGCAAGGGGCAGGTTCCGATCCTCCCGCGGCGCGGCTTTCGGGCGGTGGTCTGAGTATTTTCGGCAAGAAAATGGGGCCTTGGGGGACCCTGGGGCGGCCCGGGGGATTGCCGCGGAGCCTGGGTTGCGGCACAGCAGGGCGATGGCGGCAGACAGGAGGGGCAGATGGCGCAGGCATGGGTATTTCCGGGGCAGGGGGCGCAGAGCGTCGGGATGGGGCAGGCGCTGGCCGAGGCCTATCCCGCAGCGCGCGCGGTGTTCGACGAGGTCGATGAGGCGCTGGGCGAGAAGCTCTCGCGCCTGATCTGGGAGGGCGAGGCCGAGGCGCTGACGCTGACGGCGAATGCGCAGCCCGCGCTGATGGCGACCTCGATGGCGGTGGTGCGCGCGCTCGAGGCCGAGGGGGTGCAGGTGACAGAGGCGGCCTTTGTCGCCGGGCACAGCCTGGGCGAGTATTCCGCGCTGGCCGCCGCCGGGGCGCTGAGCGTGGCGGATGCCGCGCGGCTGTTGCGGGTGCGGGGGGCGGCGATGCAGGCGGCCGTGCCAGTCGGCGAGGGCGCGATGGCCGCTCTTCTGGGGCTCGATTTCGCGGCCGCGCAGGCGGTCGCTGAGGAGGCCGCGCAAGGCGCGGTCTGCGCCGCGGCCAATGACAACGACCCGGCGCAGGTGGTCGTCTCGGGGCATCGGGCCGCTGTCGAGCGCGCCGTCGAGATCGCAAAGGCGCGCGGCGCGCGCCGCGCGGTGCTGCTGCCCGTCTCGGCGCCATTTCACTGCGCGCTCATGCAGCCCGCCGCCGAGGTGATGGAGGCCGCGCTGGGCGAGGTGACCATCGCCGATCCGGTGGTGCCGCTGGTGGCGAATATCCGCGCCGAGGCGGTGCGTGATGCCGCCGAGATCCGTGCGCTGCTGGTGGCGCAGGTGACGGGTGTGGTGCGCTGGCGCGAATCCGTGCAGTTGATGGCGGCGCAGGGCGTCACCGAGTTTCGCGAGCTTGGCGCGGGCAAGGCGTTGTCGGGCATGATCCGCCGCATCGCCCGCGAGGCCGAGACACGGGCGGTCTCGACGCCCGAGGATGTGGCCGCGCTGCGCGCTGTCTGAGGCGCTGTCCGCCTGATCTCGCCGGGTGCCTGCCGCGGGTTTATCTGCCCTTGCTACGGTGCCGAACCCGCCCTGGGGCGGGTGCAAGGGCGCGCGGGTGGCCACGGCCCGAGTGTGGTGCCGAGCGGTATGCCCTGGCGCGTGGAGTGAGTGTTGTCATCCGCCCCTCCCGCAGCGGGCTTCGCGCTTGAACCCGGCGCCCGGGCGTCGCATCCTGCCCCGTGCCAGCGCTGTTTGAGGTCGCGATGAAAAAGCCCGCCTGGGTGATCGAGAAGGAAAAGACCCGTCGCGCCGCGCGGGCCGAGACGCATTGGCTCTTCGGTCTGCATGCGGTGCGTGACGCGCTGCTCAACCCCGCCCGTGACTGCCGCCGCCTGCTGGTCACGCCCAACGCCGCCGACCGGCTGGCCGACGCCATCGCGCGCGCGGGCATCTCCCCCGAGATTCGCGATCCGCGCAAGTTCGACGCCCCCCTCGACCCCGGGTCCGTGCATCAGGGCGCGGCCCTCGAGACGCGCCCGCTCGACTGGGGTGACCCGCGCGCGGTCTGCGCGCCGCGCGATGGCGCGGGGCTTGTGGTGCTGCTCGACCGGGTGAGCGATCCGCATAATGTCGGTGCGATCCTGCGCTCGGCCGAGGTGTTCGGCGCCCGCGCGGTCATCGCGCCCGCGCGCCACGCCGCCCCCGAGACCGGCGGGCTGGCCAAGACCGCCAGTGGCGCGCTGGAGCGGCAGCCCTATCTGCGCGTGCGCAACCTGGCTGACGAGATGGCAGCACTGCAGGAGATGGGCTATCTGCTGCTCGGCCTCGCGGGCGAGGCGTGCGCGGACATCGACACGACACTTGCCGCCCTGCCGCCGGGGCCCATCGGGCTGGTGCTGGGGGCTGAGGGGCCGGGCCTGCGCGAGCGCACCCGCGCCAGTTGCGACCGGCTGGTGCGCATTCCGGCGGCGGGCGCCTTTGGCTCGCTCAATGTCTCGAACGCGGCCGCAGTGGCGCTTTACGCCGCGCGGCAGGCGGGCGGGGGGTGAGCGTCGCGCAGATCACCCCCGCCGGGGCCACGCCCGCGGGCGTGGCGGTGCAGCGGATCGCGCTGCGGGACGGCGCGCTTTCGGCCTCGGTGCTGACGCTGGGTGCGATCCTGCAATCGTTGCGGCTGGCGGAGGGGCCATCCTGCGCCGTGGGCTTTCCTTGCGCCGAGGATTACGCAGGCGCGATGCAGTATTGCGGCGCCATCGTGGGGCCGGTCGCGGGGCGTCTGTCGGGGGCCGAAGCGCTGATCGGCGACACGCTCTGGCGGTTTGAGCCCAATGACGGGCGCAACCTGCTGCATGGCGGCACCGAGGGCCTGCACGCGCGCGTGTGGGAGATTGCCGCATGCGGCCCCGCCCATGTCACGCTGCGTACCCGCCTGCGCCATTGCGAGGGCGGCTTTCCCGGCGAGCGCGTGTTCGAGGCGCGCTACCGTCTGGCGGAGGGCGCGCTGCATCTCGACCTCGTCAGCCGCACGGACCGCCCGACGCTGGTGAACCTTGCGCCGCACGCCTATTTCAATCTGCGTGGCAGTGGCAGGCTGACGGGCCATGTGCTGCGCGTGGCGGCGGACAGCGTGCTGCCCATCGGCCCAGATCTGTGCCCCACGGGCGGACCTGTCCCGGTGTCAGGCCCGCTCGACCTGCGCGCCGGGCAGCCGCTGGACTCCGGGGGCGCGACCTACGATCATTGCTATTGCCTTGCCCCTGCGCGCGGCCCACTGCGCCCGGTCGCCAGGCTGACATTCCCCGGCGCGCCGGTGCTGGAGCTTGCGACAACCGAGCCCGGCCTGCAGGTCCATGACGCGGCAACCCACGCGCAGCCCTGTTTCGGCGTGGCGCTGGAAAGCCAGTGCTGGCCCGATGCCGCGCGCCATCCGGGCTTTCCGTCCATCCTGCTGACCCAGGAAGGCGGTGCGCGGATGCAGCGGACAATCTGGACCCTGCGCCATGAGAGGGAGGAGAAGACATGAGAGCCATCATCGCGGTGCTGCTGCTGGGCCTGCTTGCGGGCTGCGCGAGTGTCTCGCGCGAGGAATGCGTCGCGGGGGATTGGGCAACCATCGGCCAGCGCGACGGGGCGCGGGGGCTGGATGCGGATGCGATCTTCGCGCGGCACGAGACGGCTTGCGCGCGGGTGGATGTCACCCCCGACCGGGCGCGCTGGCAGCAGGGCTATGCGCAGGGGCTGGCGCAATTCTGCACCCCGCGCGGCGGGTTGGAGGCCGGTCGCGCCGGGCGCATCGACCGCGGCGTCTGCCCGGCTGCGTCCGCGCGCGGCTTCCAGCAGGGGTTCGAGTTGGGCCGCGCCGCGCATCGCGCCGAGCAGCGGGTGCAGTTGGCGCGTGGCGATGTCCGCGGCGCCGAGACCGAGTCCGAGCAGCTTGCGGCACGGCTCGACCTGCTTGCCGCCCGCGCCGAACTTGCCCGGATCGAGCGCGAGATCCGCGCGTTTCAGGCCGGGCTGTAGGGCAGGGTGACAGGCGCGCGCTGCCCCTCGCAGAGGCGGCGCAGCACCAGCGGATAGAGCCGATGTTCCATCACCAGCACCCGCGCGGCCAATGTCTCGGGCGTGTCGTCGGGCAGCACCGGCACGCGCGCCTGCCCCAGGATCGGCCCGTCATCCAGCGCGGGCGTGACCTCATGCACCGTGCATACCGCCTCGGCCTCGCCCGCTGCAAGCGCGCGGGCATGGGTGTCGAGCCCGCGATATTTCGGCAGCAGCGAGGGGTGGATATTCACGATCCGCCCGGCATGGGCCGCGACGAAATCCGCGCTCAGGATGCGCATGAACCCCGCCAGCGCGATCCAGTCGGGCCGGGCATCGGCCAGCGCCGCCTGAAGTGCCGCCTCGAAACCCGCTCGGTCGCTGGCCCGGTTGTCCACCACGGCGGTCGGGATGCCCATCTCTGCCGCCCGTGTCAGGCCCCCGGCCCCGGGGCGGTTCGACAGCACGAGGCAGGGGCGCGCCGGGTGATCGCCGACCATCGAGCGGGCGAGCGACACCATGTTCGAGCCCGACCCCGAGATCAGGATCGCGACCCGCTGACTCATGCGAGGTGGCCTGTGTAGCGCACCCCGGCGCCCTCGCTGACATGGCCCAACGGCATCACCCGCTCACCCGCCTCGCGCAGCAGCGCGGCCAGCGCCTCGGCGCGGTCGGGGGCGACGGCCAGCACCATGCCGATCCCGGCATTGAAGGTCTTGAGCATCTCCGCCGTTTCCAGCCCGCCCGTGCGCGACAGCCAGTCAAAGACCGGCGGCAGCGACCATGCGCCAAGATCGATTTCGGCGCCAAGGCCCTCGGGCAGGACGCGCGGCAGGTTCTCGGTCAGCCCGCCGCCGGTGATATGCGCCGCCGCATGCAGCCCGCCCGCGCGCAACGCGTCCAGCACCGGGCGCACATAAATCCGCGTGGGGGTCAGCAGGGCCGCGCCAAGGCTGCCATCGCCAAAGGGGCAGGGCGCGTCCCATCCAAGGCCCGCACGCTCGGCCACCTTGCGCACCAGCGAAAACCCGTTGGAATGCACCCCGTCCGAGGCCAGCCCCAGCAGCACATCGCCCGCCGCCACGCCCGCAGGCAGGGCCGCACCGCGTTCCATGGCGCCCACGGAAAAACCTGCGAGGTCGAAATCCTCGGCCGCATACATGCCCGGCATCTCGGCGGTCTCGCCCCCGATCAGGGCGCAGCCGGCGATGCGGCAGCCCTCGGCAATGCCCCCGACGATGCGGGTGGCGGCGGGCACATCCAGCCTGCCGGTGGCGAAATAGTCGAGGAAGAACAGCGGCTCGGCGCCCTGACAGACCAGATCGTTGACGCACATGGCCACCAGATCGATGCCGATGCTGTCCAGATGGCCCGTGTCTATGGCGATGCGCAGCTTGGTGCCCACACCGTCGGTCGCGGCCACAAGGATCGGGTCCGCGTATCCGGCGGCGCGCAGATCGAACAGCGCCCCGAAGCCGCCCAGCCCCGCCATCACCCCGGGGCGCGCCGTGGCCTTGGCGGCGGGCTTGATCGCCTCGACCAGCGCATTGCCCGCGTCGATATCCACCCCGGCCTGCGCGTAGCTCAGCCCGTTACTGCCCTGTGCCATCGGCCCCGTCCTTCCGAGCTGCCCCTTGGGCGGGCGATACCCGATGCGTCGCATCGGGGCAAGGCAGGCAGGACCTTGACATGCGCGCGCTGCTCATTAGATAACATTCAACAATTCGAATATTTATGGAGTCAGCATGACCGCGCCCGCCCTGAAATCCCCTATCGTCCGTGCCTTCTTCGACCGGCCCACGGGCAGCCTGCAATATGTGTTTCATGACCCCGAGACGCTGCGCGGCGCGATCATTGACCCGGTCTGGAATTTCTACCCCGAAGCGGGTGCTGTGACCCGTGAAAGCGCCGACGAGATCCTGCGCTACATCGAGGCCGAAGGGCTGAGCATCGACTGGGTGCTCGACACCCACCCGCACGCCGACCATTTCAGCGCCGGGCCGTATCTGGCCGAGAAGCTGCGCGCGCCGCACGGGATCGGCGAGAAAGTGACCGGTGTGCAGAAGCTGTGGCAGGACATCTACAACCTGCCTGCCGATTTCCCGACCGATGGGCGCCAGTGGGACCGGCTGTTCGCCGCAGGCGAAGAGTTCATGGTCGGAACCATCCCGGTGCGGGTGATGTTCTCGCCGGGGCATACGCTGGCCTCGATCACCTATGTCGCGGGCGATGCGGCATTCGTACATGACACGCTGATGATGCCGGCCTCGGGGACCAGCCGCGCGGATTTTCCCGGCGGCAGTGCCGAGGATCTGTGGAATTCGATCCGCGCGATCCTCGATCTGCCGGCGCAGACGCGGCTTTATATCGGGCATGACTACCCGTCGGCGGGGGCGGCGCCCGAATATATGGCGACCGTGGCCGAGCACCGGCTGAGCAATCGCCACGTCAAGGACGGGATCAGCCGGGATGAATTCCTCGCCACCCGCACGACGCGGGACGCAACGCTGAAGCTGCCCGCGCGGATGCTCGAGGCGTTGCAGGTGAATATTCGCGGCGGGCGCCTGCCCGAGGCCGAGGCCGGTGGCAGGGTCTATTTGAAAAAGCCCATCGGGCAGTTCGACCCGCGCTGACACTGTTGCCTTGACCCGGCTGGCGATTTTCGCGCATAGCACGTGGCAGGCGGGCCTGTAGCTCAATTGGTTAGAGCAGAGCGCTCATAACGCTTTGGTTGGGGGTTCGAGTCCCTCCGGGCCTACCAGCGCTTGTATGCCGCGCGGCGACTTGCCCTATATCGCATTTGTGCAAGGATTCCCGCCCGAAAAGCCCGTAATCGGCCGTGACATGTCGGATAAATGCAAGAGGCCGCCCGGAAATGGGCGGCCTCGAAGCAGAGGTTCAGAGCTTTTCGGTCAGTTCCGGGACCAGCGTGAAGAGGTCCCCCACAAGCCCGTAATCGGCAACCTGGAAGATCGGCGCTTCCTCGTCCTTGTTGATGGCGACGATGACCTTGGAGTCCTTCATCCCCGCCAGGTGCTGGATCGCGCCCGAGATGCCGACCGCGATATACAGGTCAGGGGCCACCACCTTGCCGGTCTGACCGACCTGCCAGTCATTCGGCGCATAGCCCGAATCGACCGCCGCGCGTGAGGCACCCACTGCCGCGCCAAGCTTGTCGGCCAGCCCCTCGATGATCTTGAAATCATCCTCGGACCCGACACCGCGCCCGCCCGACACCACGACCTTGGCCGAGGTGAGTTCCGGCCGGTCGGTCTCGGCCACCTTGTCCTCGACCCATTCCGACAGGCCGGGGTTGTCGGCCGCCGGAATCGTCTCAACCGGGGCGCTGCCGCCGTCGCCTGCCGCGTCAAAGGTCGAGGTGCGGATCGACACGACCTTGGTGGCGTCCGAAGACTTGACCGTCTGCACGGCATTGCCCGCATAGATCGGCCGCTCGAAGGTGTCGGCATCGACGATCCCCGAGACATCCGAGATCACCATCACATCCAGCAGCGCCGCGACGCGGGGCAGGATGTTCTTGGCATCGGTCGTCGCCGGGGCGAGGATATGGCTGTAATCACCGGCAAGCGACACGATCAGCGCCGCCGTGGGCTCGGCCAGCCGATGCCCGAGCGCGGCATCCTCGGCGCACAGCACCTTGGCCACCCCGTCGATCTTTGCCGCCTCGGCGGCCGCATCCGCTGCCTTCGCCCCGGCGCAAAGCACCGTCACATCGCCCAGTTGTTTCGCCGCCGTCACCGCCTTGGAGGTCGCGTCCATGTTCAGCGCGCCGTCCGTGACTTCGGCCAGAAGAAGAACTGCCATCAGATCACCCCCGATTCGTCCTTGAGTTTCGTCACCAGCTCATCGACCGAGCCGACCTTGATCCCGGCTGCGCGCGTCGGCGGCTCCGAGGTCTTGATCACTTCCAGCCGCGGGCTGACATCGACGCCGTAATCGGCGGGCGTCTTCTCCTCGAGAGGCTTTTTCTTGGCCTTCATGATGTTGGGCAGCGACGCATAGCGTGGCTCGTTCAGCCGCAGATCGACGCTGATGATCGCGGGCAGCTTGACCTTGATCGTCTGGAGGCCGCCATCGACCTCGCGCGTGACCAGCGCGCTCTCGCCCTCGACCTTGACCTCGGAGGCGAAGGTCGCCTGCGCCCAGCCGGTCAGCGCGGCCAGCATCTGGCCCGTGGCGTTCATGTCGTTGTCGATGGCCTGCTTGCCGCAGATGACAAGCTGCGGGTCTTCGGCGTCGATCACGGCCTTGAGCAGCTTGGCGACGGCCAGCGGCTCGATATCGGTGTGCACGTCATCGGCGGCCACGATGAGGATGGCGCGGTCGGCGCCCATGGCGAGTGCCGTGCGCAACGTTTCCTGCGACTGCTTGACGCCGATGGACACGGCGACGACCTCCGAGGCGACGCCGGCCTCCTTCATGCGGATCGCCTCTTCCACGGCAATCTCGTCAAAGGGGTTCATCGACATCTTCACATTCGCCAGATCGACCCCGCTGCCATCCGCCTTGACGCGGACTTTCACATTATAGTCGATCACGCGCTTGACCGGCACGAGCACCTTCATCGGCGAAAACTCCTTGTTGACACGATCTGGCATGGTTCTAGCCCTGCCCGCACGCCGAAAACAGGGAAAAAACGACGCATTCCCCCCGCGCGACGCCGCGTTTTCCGGCTAGCGGTTGGCGCCGGGCACCCAGAGGATGTCATCGGCGCCGTCAGAATTGGCGATGCGGCCCGCGACGAAGAACCAGTCCGACAGGCGGTTGAGATATCGGATGGCCGATTCGTTGACCTGCTCGGCGGGGGCGAGGGCGACGCTTTCGCGCTCTGCCCGGCGCGCGACAGTGCGGCAAAGATGCAGATGCGCCGCAAGCGCCGAGCCGCCAGGAAGGATGAAGCTGCGCAGGGGGTCAAGCCGGCCATTCATCGCGTCGATCTCGGCCTCGAGCCGGTCGGTCTGGGCGGGCAGGATGCGCAGCGGCGTGTAATCGGCCTCGGCATCGCGCTCCATGTCGGGGCGGCACAGATCGGCGCCGAGGTCGAAAAGGTCGTTCTGGATGCGCGACAGGGCGTCGGCCATCTCGCCCGCGGCGTGCAGCCGCGCAAGGCCGATGGTGGCGTTCAACTCGTCCACTGTGCCATAGGCCGTGACGCGCTGGGTGTGCTTGGCAACCCGTGTGCCATTGCCGAGCGCCGTTTCGCCCGCGTCGCCCGTGCGGGTGTAGATGCGGTTCAGAACAACCATGTCGTCACGCCCCCTTGCGCATATAGACAAACAGCATGATCAGGGCGACGGCGCCAAGCTGGGCATAGATGCGCCAGCGCATCATCCGGTTTCCGTGCTTGCGGTTGAAGGCCCCGCCCTGGGCAAATCCGCCAATGCCCACGGCAAGAATGCCCAGCACCGCGAATGCGGCGATGGCAGCGACGATGAAAAGCGGATCTGATGTCATGAGGCGGCCCCCTGTGATTTTCGTCCAGTGCCCGGACCTAGGGCCCGCCCGCGCGATTGCGACCCCGATCTGCCCTGTGTGCTACAATCTGGACAGGATCATGTCCAGCATCCGGGTCGGCAGCAGGCGGCGGGCCGCGCCCATCAGATAGGTGGGGGTGGTCACATAGTAGCGCGGGCGCGGGCGGGGGGCCTCGATCGCGTGGATCAGGCGGCGAGTCACGGCCCGGGGCGGCAGTTCGAAACGGTCGGGGCCGCGCTCCTCATAGAGGCGCGTCAGCAGACCGCCCCGATACTCGGCCGCGCGGGGGCTGGCGCGCCAGTCGATCCAGCGCTCGAAATGCGGGATCGAGTTGGCGCGGATGCGCGAGGTGACGGGGCCGGGCTCGATCAGGCTGACATGGATGCCCGTGCCCGCCATCTCGAGGCGCAGCACGTCGCTGTAGCCCTCGAGCGCGAATTTGCTGGCCACATAGGCGCCGCGCCATTTCAGCGCCGCAAGCCCCAGCACGGACGAGTTCTGCACGATCCGCCCGTGCCCTTGCGCGCGCATCACCGGCAGGACCTGCCGTGTCAACGCGTGCCAGCCGAAGAAATTGGCCTCGAACAGCGCGCGCAGCCCGTCGGTCGGCAGATCCTCCAGCGCGCCGGGCAGGGCGAAGGCCCCGTTGTTGAAAAGCGCGTCCAGCCGCCCGCCGGTCTGCGCCAGCACCTCGCGCAGCGCTGTGGTGATGCTCTCGGGGTCGGCATAGTCGAGATGATATGCCGCCAGCCCCGCCCCGCGCAGCGCATCAAGATCGGCGGGCTGCCGCGCTGTGGCGAAGACGCGCCAGCCGCGCGCCGCCAGCGCATGGGCAGCATGATGACCGATCCCCGAAGAGCAGCCGGTAATGAGTATGCAGCGCATTCACCCGCCCTGGCTGTCCGCCCCGCCCCAGACCATGCGTTTGCGGTAGATGGTCGAGGGCGCGATGTCCAGTTCGCGCGCCGCCTGCGGCACCGACCCGTCATGGCGCGCGATGGCGGCTTCGATCAGGCGGCGCTCGGCCTCGGCCAGCGTCACCCCGGCCAGCGCGTCGATGGTGTCGTCCGCGGTGCCGGGTGCGGCAGAAGGCGCGTGCGCATCGGTCGCCGTGGCAGGCAGCATCGCAGCTTGCAGCACCTCGCCGTCATGCATCACCACTGCCTGCCGCAGCAGGTTGCCAAGCTGACGCAGATGCCCGGGCCAGTCGCGTGCGCTCAGATCCGCCACCGCATCAGGGGCGATACGGGCGAAGCGTTTGCCCTCCTGCCGGGCGAGGGTGGCGATGCAGTTATCGACCAGTGTCGCGATGTCCTCGCGGCGTTGATCCAGACCCGGCATCTCGATGGCCAGAACGGCCAGCCGATAGAACAGGTCGGGGTCGAGCCCTGTTGCCCGGACATCGCTGCGCGGATCGAGGCGCGTGATCGAGATGATGCGCACATTCGTCGGCCCGTTGCGGCCCACGGCCTGATGGGCCAGCTCGTCCTGACGCAGACGCTTCAGCAGGGCGAGCTGCACGCCGTGCGGCATGTCCTGCGGCTCGTGCAGTGCCAGGCTGCTGCCCCGCGCGGTCTCGAACGCGCCCCCGGGCGGGCCGTCCGGGCTTTGAGTGCCAAAAAGCGCGTGCATCAGTTCCGATTCCCCGGCCCGGGTGCAATCCACTGTGACCAGCCGCTTGTCCGCACGGCTGGAGGTTGCGTGCAGACGCTCGGCGCAGGCATGTCGGCCCGTGCCTGAATCGCCATGAATGACGACATTGGCGCCAGACGCTGCCATCGCCTCGACCTGGGCGCGCAACCGCAGGATCGCGGGCGATGTGCCCTGAAACACCCCGTCGCTGCTGGCCAGAAGCGGGGCGGGCAGACAGGCCAGCGTCTGGCGCTCGCGCGCGGCCTGCGCCATGGCTCCGGCAACGGCGCTGACCAGCCGGGTATCGCCCAGCGGCTTTACCAGATAATCATGCGCACCGCGCCGCGTTGCCTCGACGGCATTGGCGATAGCGGCGTCGGCCGAGATCACGATGATCCGCGCCCCCGGATCCCGGCGCAGCATTTCGGTCATGACGTGAAACCCGTCGCAGTCGGGCAGCATCCGGTCCAGCAATACGATCTGCGGCTCATGCAGGGCGAAGAGTTCCAGCGCCTCGGTGCCGCTGGCAGCGCAGATCGGCGCGAAACCCGCCTTGCGCAACACGGCCCGGTAGAGCATCTGCAGCGAGGGTGTGTCCTCGACCAGCAGCAATCTGGCGTCGGGGCGGGGCACCGGCGGCAGGGTCATGTCTGGCAGCCCGCGCCGGACCAGGCCGCAAGTGCCGCGCGAAGGTCTGCGCAGGCCTCTGTCACATCGGCAAGCAGCGTGTCGGAATGCCGGGGCAAGGTGCCGTCCCGGCACAGTGCCTCGCCCTGCGCGCACAGCGCTGCCAGCCTGTCTTGCTGAAGTGTCAGCGCGAGGCCCTTGATTTCATGGAAGGCGTGCATCTTCTCGCAATGGCTTGCACCGCCATCCGTCAATCGCGAGAGGCAGCTCGACAGGTCCGCGTCGGCCTGCTGGCATAACGCGGCAATCACCGCGTCGTCGCCCATCTCGCGCAGGATTTCGGGCAAGCGTTCCTGGTTATTCCGTACCGTCATCCGCTCGTGACCCCTGCTCGCACCCGGCGCGGTTTGTCCCGCCGCCGGGCATGATGCAACCTTAAGCTGAAGCGGGGCCGGATGCCACAGTATTCCCGTGTGCGGGGTGCGGCGCAGCTCAGCCCTGCGGATAGCCCAGCGTCTTCAGTGCTGCGGCGATCTCGTCAAGGATGGCGGGGTCGTCGATTGTGGCGGGCATCTTGTAGGGGGTGCCGTCGGCGATGTTGACCATTGTCGCGCGCAGCACCTTGCCCGAGCGTGTCTTGGGCAGCCTGTCGACCACGGTCGCGAGCTTGAAGGCCGCCACCGGGCCGATCCGCTCGCGCACCAGCGCCACGGCTTCGGCGACGATCTCGGCATGCGGGCGGTCAGTGCCGGCGTTCAGACACAAAAGCCCGACCGGCACCTGCCCCTTGAGTTCGTCGGCCACCCCGATCACCGCGCATTCGCCGACATCGGAGTGGCTCGCCAGCACCTCTTCCATGCCGCCGGTGGACAGGCGGTGCCCGGCCACATTGATCACGTCATCGGTGCGCGCCATGATGTAGACATAGCCATCCTCATCCAGATACCCCGCATCGCCGGTCGCGTAGTAGCCGGGAAAGGCGTCGAGATAGCTCTTGCGGAAGCGGGCCTCGGCGTTCCACAGCCCCGGCAGCGTGCCCGGCGGCAGCGGCAGGCGCAGCGCGATGGCCCCCAGCGTGCCGGGCGCGACAGGGTGGCCGCCCTCGTCCAGCACGTGAATGTCATAGCCCGGCATCGCCACGGCGGGTGAGCCCAGCTTGACCGGAAGCGCGTCATAGCCCGTCGGATTCGCGGCGATCGCCCAGCCCGTCTCGGTCTGCCACCAGTGGTCGATCACCGGCACGTTCAACTGTTTTTCCGCCCACTGGATGGTGGCAGGGTCAGCGCGCTCGCCGGCAAGGAAAACCGTCTTCAGACAGGACAGGTCATAGCGCCCGACATGGGTGCCCTTGGGGTCCTCGCGCTTGACGGCGCGCAGCGCTGTGGGGGCGGTGAAGAAGCTTTTCACGCCATGCTCGGCAATCACCCGCCAGAAGGTTCCCGCATCGGGCGTGCCGACGGGCTTGCCCTCGAACACGATGGTGGTGTTGCCCGCGATCAGGGGGGCGTAACAGATATAGCTGTGGCCCACGACCCAGCCCACATCCGAGGCCGCCCAGAACACATCGCCCGGGTCCACATTGTAGATGTTCTTCATCGTCCATTGCAGCGCCACCAGATGCCCCGCCGTGGGGCGGATCACACCCTTGGGCTGGCCGGTCGTCCCCGAAGTGTAGAGAATGTAGGCGGGGTGATTTCCCGCCACCGGCACGCAGTCGGCGGGGCTGACACCCTGCTGAACCGCATGCCAGTCATGGTCGCGGCCCGGCGTCAACTCGCCCCGGGCCTGATCGCGCTGGAAGATGACGCAGAAGTCGGGCTTGTAGCTTGCAATATCGATGGCCGCGTCGAGAAGCGGCTTGTAGGGCACCACGCGCCCCGGCTCGATCCCGCAAGACCCCGCGATGATGCAGCGGGGCTGCGCGTCGTCGATGCGCACGGCCAGCTCGTTGGCCGCAAACCCACCGAACACCACCGAATGGATCGCGCCCAGCCGCGCGCAGGCGAGCATGGCGACCAGCGCCTCGGGGATCATCGGCATGTAGATGATGACCCGGTCGCCCGCCGTGATCCCCTTGTCGCGCAGCGCCCCCGCGAGTTGCGCCGTCCGGTCGCGCATGTCGCGATAGGTGATCTTCTCCTGCGTGCCGGTGATGGGGCTGTCATGGATGACGGCCAACTGGTCGCCGCGCCCCGCCGCGACATGGCGGTCGAGCGCGTTCCAGCAGGTGTTGACCCGCGCATCGGCGAACCACTCGTAAAGCGGGGCGTTGTCGTCGAAGAGCGCCTTCGAAGGGGGGCGGTCCCAGTCGATGGCCTGCGCCTGCGCCATCCAGAACCCCTCGGGGTCGGTCACAGACTTCCGGTGCAGCTCTGCATAGCGCATCAAGGCTCCTCCCTTTGCAATCCTCGGCCCGAGGGATAAGCGAGCCACGCGCTCCGGCGCAATGGCTGTTACCGGAAACACGCGCACCGGGGAAAGAAAACTTTGCAGATTCCCTACACGGATTTGCAAATCTGCCGTTTTGGGCGCAGATTTGCAGCCCGTCCCGGCGCGCTTTGCAAAGCCTCTCAGCCGTATTGCGCCACTGGCGTCCCGGCCAGCGCCGACATGTTCAACAGCCCCCGCGCGGTGATCGAGGGGGTGACGATATGCGCGGTATTGCCCATCCCCATCAGGATCGGTCCGACCTCGAGCGCACCGCCGCGCGTCTTGAGGATGTTGCGCACCCCGCTGGCGGCATCGGTATTGGCGAAGATCAGCACATTCGCAGGCCCGTCGAGCCGCGCATTGGGGAACAGCCGCGCGCGCAACTCCGGGTCGAGCGCCGAGTCGATATGCATCTCGCCCTCATACTCGAAATCCACCCCGCGCGCGTCGAGCCCGGCCATCGCGGCGCGCATCACCCGCCCGGAATGCGTGTCGAGATTGCCGAACTGGCTGTGCGAGCACAGCGCCACGCGCGGCACCAGCCCGAAGCGGCGCACATGGCGGGCCGCGCCGATGGCGGCCTCGACGACCTGTTCGGGGCCGGGATTGGCGTGAACCTGCGTGTCGGCGATGAACAGGTTGCCCTCTTGCTGGATCATCAGCGACAGGGCGCCCACCGGATGCCGCCCCTCGGTTCCGAGGATCTGCGTGATGTAGTTGAGATGCCACAGATACTGGCCGAAAGTGCCGCAGATCACGCAATCCGCATCGCCGCGATGCACCATGATCGCCCCGATGGCCGTGGTGTTGGTGCGCAGGATCGCGCGCGCCAGGTCGGGCGTCACCCCCTTGCGCTGCACCAGCGCGTGGTAGCTCTGCCAGTACTCGCGGTAGCGCGGGTCATCCTGCGGGTTCACCAGCTCGAAATCCCGCCCCGGCCGGATCGCCAGCCCCGCCCGGTCGAGCCGCATCTCGACCACCTCGGGGCGGCCGATGAGGATCGGCACCTCGGTCGTCTCTTCCAGCAGGGCCGAGGCCGTGCGCAGCACCCGCTCATCCTCGCCCTCGGCAAAGACGATGCGGCGGCTGGCAGCCTGCGCGGCCTCGAAGACCGGGCGCATGATCATGGCCGAACGGAACACCGAGGCATCCAGATTGGCCTTGTAGGCGGCAAGGTCCCCGACCGGCCGCTTGGCCACGCCCGACTCCATCGCAGCACCCGCCACGGCACTGGCGACGACCCCCATCAGGCGCGGATCGAACGGCTTGGGAATCAGATAGTCAGGGCCGAAACTCAGCTGCTCGCCCTTGTAGGCGGCAGCAGCCTCGGCGCTGGTGGTGGCGCGCGCCAGCGCTGCGATCCCCTCGACACAGGCGATCTGCATGGCGTCGTTGATCTCGGTCGCGCCCACATCCAGCGCGCCGCGAAAGATGAAGGGAAAGCACAGGACGTTGTTGACCTGATTGGGAAAATCCGACCGCCCCGTGGCGATCAGCGCATCCGGCGCCACCTTGCGCGCCAGATCGGGCAAAATCTCGGGGGTCGGGTTGGCCAGCGCGAAGATGATGGGCCGCGCGGCCATCTGGGCGACATGGTCTTCGGTCAGCACGCCGGGCCCCGACAGGCCTAGGAACAGATCCGCCCCGGCGATCACCTCGTCCAGCGTGCGCTTGTCGCTGTCCTGCGCGAAAGCGGCCTTCTGTGGGTTCATGTCCTCGGTGCGGCCTGCATGGACCAGACCGTGCAGGTCGCACAGCCACACATTCTCGCGCTTCACTCCGAGCTTCAGCAGCATGTTCAGACAGGCGATCCCGGCCGCCCCGCCACCCGTGCTGACGATCTTGATATCCTCGAACCGCTTGCCCACCACGCGCAGCGCATTGGTCGCGGCCGCGCCGACGACAATCGCGGTTCCGTGCTGGTCGTCATGAAAGACCGGAATCCCCATCCGCTCGCGGCAGATCTTCTCGACGATGAAACAGTCGGGCGCCTTGATGTCCTCGAGATTGATGGCCCCGAAACTGGGCTCGAGCGCGCAGACGATCTCGGCCAGCCGCTCGGGGTCGGATTCGTCCAGTTCGATGTCGAAACAGTCGATATTGGCGAATTTCTTGAACAGGACGGCCTTGCCTTCCATCACCGGCTTTGACGCCAGCGCGCCGATATTGCCCAGCCCCAGCACCGCTGTCCCGTTGGTGACCACCGCGACCAGATTGCCGCGCGCGGTGTAGCGGGCCGCGTCATCGGGGTTGGCCTTGATCTCCAGGCACGCCTCGGCAACGCCGGGGGAATAGGCGCGCGACAGGTCGAGCCCGTTGGCCAGCGGCTTGGTCGGGCGGACCTCCAGCTTACCGGGACGGGGAAACTCGTGATAGGTCAGCGCCGGATGGCGCGGGTCATCGGATGCAATGTCGGACATGGGCCCCCCTTCCCGTGAGGGGTCGAATATTGAACGATTCCGGGGGCGCAGCAAGCAGGGTTTTCGTGGCGCTTGCATCGCGCGGGTGCGCGCGGCACAGTCGCATCAGGCCAAGACGACGCGGATGGGGGCAGAGATGGAAGAGCTTTTCGCGGCAGCCTGCGCGGTGCGCGAGAACGCCTATGTGCCCTATTCGCGCTTCAAGGTGGGCGCGGCGCTGCGCGAGGCGTCGGGCGCGGTGCATGTGGGCTGCAATGTCGAGAATGCCGCGTACCCCGAAGGCACCTGCGCCGAGGCGGGCGCGATTGCCGCGATGTGCGCGGGGGGCGGGCGCGAGATTGCCGAGATGGTCGTGGTCGGCGACAGCCCCCAGCCGACCCCGCCCTGTGGCGGCTGCCGCCAGAAGATCGCCGAATTCGCAGGCCCCGATGTGGTGATCACGATGATGACGCCCGCGGGCGAGCGCTTGTCGATGCGCGTGGCCGAGTTGCTGCCGGGGGCGTTCGGGGCTGGTCACATGGACGGGCTCTGATGCCGCGCGCCTTCCTGGTGGTGCTCGACTCGGTCGGCTGCGGCGGTGCGCCCGATGCGGCGGATTTCGGCGATGCGGGGGCGAATACGCTGGCACATATCGCCAAGGCGCGCGCGGCGGTGGGCAACCCGTTGCGGTTGCCGGTGCTCGACGGGTTGGGGCTGGGCGCGGCGGTGCGGCTGGCCTCGGGCGCCGAGACGCCGGGGCTGGAGGCCCGCCCGCACGGGCTGTGGGGGGCCGCGACCGAAGTCTCGCGCGGCAAGGACACGCCCTCGGGGCATTGGGAACTCGCGGGCGTGCCGGTGCCGTGGGAGTGGACGTATTTCCCGCGCCAAACGCCTGCCTTTCCGCCCGATCTGGTCGCCCGGGTCTGCGACGCGGCGGGGACCGAGGGGATCTTGGGCAACTGCCACGCGGCCGGGATACCCATCGTCGCCGAGTTGGGCGCCGAGCATCTGCGCACAGGATGGCCGATCTGCTACACCTCGGTCGATTCGGTGTTCCAGATCGCCGCGCATGAAGAGGCGTTCGGGCTTGACCGTCTGTACCGGCTCTGCGCGAACCTGGCGCCGCATCTGCACGCGATGCGTGTGGGCCGGGTGATCGCGCGGCCCTTCACCGGCGCTGCGCCGCGCGGTTTCACGCGCACCGGCAACCGCCGCGACTTTGCCATGCCCCCCCCGGCCCCGACCCTGTGCGACTGGGTGCAGGGGCCGGGCAGGCGGGTCCATGCAGTGGGCAAGATCGCCGACATCTTCTCTTGCCGGGGCATTGACGTGGTGCATAAGGGGGCAGATGACGATGCACTTTTTCAACATTTCCTACGCTTGATCCGCGAGTCTGAGGAGGATTCCTTGACTTTTTGCAACTTTGTCGAGTTCGACACCCTCTATGGTCACCCGCGCGACGTGATGGGCTATGCGCGCGCGCTCGAACGTTTCGACGCGGTCGCGGGGCAGGCGCTTGCGGGATTGCGCGATGGCGACATGCTGGTGATCACGGCCGATCACGGCAATGATCCGACCGCGCCGGGCACCGATCACACCCGCGAACGGGTGCCGGTGTTGGTGGCGGGCAAGGGCACAGGCGAGATCGGGCTTTGCGCCTTCAGCGATGTGGCGGCCAGCATCGCCGCGCATCTGGGGGTGCCCGCACGCGGGCCGGGGCGGAGCTTCCTGCCATGAGGGATCTGCTCAAGACCGAGTTGCACCTGCATCTGGAGGGGGCCGCGCCCCCGGCCTTTATCCGTGCGAAGGCCGGGCAGAAAGGGCTTGATCTGTCACGGATTTTCGACACAAGCGGCGGCTATGTCCAAAGCGATTTCGCAACCTTCCTGCGCGTCTATGAGGCGGCTTGCACCGCGCTTGTGACCCCGCAGGACTTTTATGACCTGACCCGCGCGGTTCTGGAGGAATCCGCCGCTCACGGTGTGATCTACACCGAGGCGTTTCTGTCGCCGGATTTCTGCGGCGGCGGCGATCTTGATGCCTGGCGCGACTACCTGGCCGCGATCGAGACGGCCGCCATCGAGATGGAGGGCGAGGCCGGCATCGTGCTGCGCGGCTGTGTGACCTGCATCCGCCATTTCGGCCCCGAGAAGGCGCGTGCCGTCGCCCGCTGCGCGCAGGAAACAGCGGGGCGCTTCGTGACCGGCTTCGGCCTGGCGGGCGATGAAAATGTCCTGCAGCCCCGTGACTTCGCCTATGCCTTCGACGCCGCGCGCGAGGCCGGGTTGGGGCTGACCGCACATGCCGGTGAATGGGCCGGGCCGGACTCGGTGCGTGCGGCGCTGCGCGATCTGCGCGTGACGCGCATCGGCCACGGCGTGCGTGCCATCGAGGACCCGGGCCTGGTCGAGGAGTTGGCCGAGCGTGGCGCGGTGCTCGAGGTCTGTCCGGGTTCGAACCTTGCGCTGGGGCTTTACCCGTCGCTCGCGCAGCACCCCATCGACCGGCTGCGGCGGGCGGGGGTCAAGGTCACGGTCTCGACCGATGATCCGCCCCATTTCCGCACCACGATGACTCGCGAATACGAGGGGCTGAACCAGAGATTAGGCTGGGAAGAGGCTGATTTCACGGAGATTTCACAGACCGGCCTGCGCGCGGCCTTCTGCGACCCCGACACCCGCGCCGCAATCGGCAAGCGACTGGAGGCAAGATGAGCGACACATCCCGACTCACCATCGTCGCGCACCCGCTGGTGCGCCACAAACTTTCGCTGATGCGCGACAGCGCCACGCCCGGCCCCGATTTCCGCCGTCTGCTGCGCGAGATCGCGCTTTTGCTGACCTATGAGGCGACGCGCGACCTGCCGGTGGCGATGCAGCCCATCACCACGCCGCTGACCGAGATGGAGGCGCCGATGCTCTCGGGGCCGGACCCGGTGGTGGTGTCGATCCTGCGCGCGGGCAACGGGCTGCTGGACGGGGTGCTCGACGTGATCCCGACCGCGAAGGTGGGTTTCGTGGGCCTCTACCGCGATGAGGAGACGCTGCGCCCGGTGCAGTATTACTGCAAGCTGCCGCCCGACCTCGCCGGGCGGCTGGTGATCGCGGTCGACCCGATGCTCGCCACCGGCCATTCCGCCGCCGCCGCGGTCGATCTACTGAAACAGGCGGGGGCACAGGAGGTCTGCCTCATCTGTCTGCTGGCCGCGCCAGAGGGGGTGGCCTGCATGGAGGCCGCGCACCCCGATGTGCGCATCGTGACCGCAGCGCTGGATTCGCACCTCAATGAGAAGGGCTATATCGTGCCGGGGCTGGGCGATGCCGGGGACCGGATATTCGGCACGCAGTAGCCGGGGCAGATTCCGCTTTACTTTCGGGGTCGGGCGCGGTCACATCCGCGTGGAATAAACAGAATTTCGACCCGGGGGGGTGCGATGAAGCAATTTTGGGCCGTCTGCGGCATAAGCGTAATGTTTTCGTCCGGGGCGCTCGGTCAGAACAACGCGCCTGGCCCTGCCGAACTGCCGCCCGAGGGGTTCGAGGGGCGCGAATTCGTTGACAGCGAGGGTTGCGTCTTCATGCGCTCGACCTTCGGCGGCGAGGTGACATGGGTGCCGCGCTTCGGTCCCGACCGCCAGCGCGTTTGCGACGCGCCCCCGACCTTCGCCGAGGCTGCTCCCGCGCCAGATCCCGCACCAAGCCCCGAGCCAGACCCCGCGCCGGTGGCAGAGGCGCCAGAGGCCGCGCCCGCGCCGGCTGCGCGCACCCCGCGCGCGCCGCGTCCGCGGCAGGCCGACGCTTCGGGCCGCCACCCCGACTGCCCGGCCAAGGCGCCCTACGGCCAGCTGGTCGACACGACGCTTGGCCGCCCGCTGGTGCGCTGCGTGACGAGCCCGAGCCTGTTCATCGGCGAGTATGTGGACGGGATTTCGGGAATGGTCCCGGCGCATGTCAGCCCCCGCGCCCGGCTGGTGCAGGTCGGCAGCTTCATTGTGCCGGGCAACGCAACGCGGCTGCAGGCCCGGCTGCACAGCCTGGGCTTTCCCGTGCGGCTGCACCATGTGCAGGGGTTCGACGTCGTGTCGGTCGGGCCTTTCGAGAGTGCCGGGCAGGCCCATTCGGCACTCGCACAGATGCGCGGGCTGGGGTTCAGTGACGCGTTTCTGCGCTAGCGGCGGCCC
>PXES01000005.1 GCA_003564655.1 Paracoccaceae bacterium | reverse complement strand
TGGCGCCCGGCATCACGATCTCGAGCAACTGCCCATCGCGATCGCCCATATCGGCAATGATGGCCAGCTTTGCTACGCCAATTCCGAGGCGCGGCGCCTGTTGCGGCTGCAACCCGAGGCGCGGCCAGCGCTAAGCGAGTTGCTGGAAGGGCTGGGGCGTCCGGTTGCAGAATGGCTGGGCGATATCCTTGCCGGGCGCATGGCGCAGGCAACGGAAGTGCTGCGCCTGAATCAGCCCGGCACCGAGACGTTCCTCAAGGTCACACTGGCGCGCCCGGCGGCCGGGACCGGGCCGCGGGATCATGTCGTTGCCGTTTTCAATGACGCGACCGATTTCAAGTCGCTCGAAGCCAAGTTCACCCAAAGCCAGAAGATGCAGGCCATCGGGCTGCTCGCCGGGGGCGTCGCACATGATTTCAACAATTTGCTGACCGCGATCTCGGGCCATTGCGACCTGTTGCTGCTGCGACATTACCGCAACGACCTCGATTATCCCGACCTACTCCAGATTCAGCAGAACACCAACCGCGCCGCGGCGCTGGTGCGGCAATTGCTCGCCCTTTCGCGCCAGCAGAAGCTGGAGATCGTGACCCTGGATCTGGGCGAGACGATGGCCGACCTGATCCATCTGCTCAACCGGCTGGTGGGCGAAAAGATCCCCCTCACCCTGCAGCATGGCGAGGGAGTCGCCCCGATCCGCTCGGACCGGCGGCAGTTCGAGCAGGTTCTGATGAATCTTGTCGTCAATGCCCGTGATGCCATGCCGATGGGGGGGGAGATACGTATCCTCACCGACACTTGTGACCTGCCCGAGGGGTTGCTGCGTCCCGAGGTGCAGATGCCTGCGGGCAGATATACGCGCATCCGGGTGCAGGATGACGGCGTCGGCATGTCGCCCGCCACTCGCGACAAGGTGTTCGACCCGTTCTTCACCACCAAGCGCCCGGGGGAGGGGACGGGGCTGGGGCTTTCCACCGCATATGGCATAGTCAAGCAGACCGGCGGCTACATATTCGTCGACAGCGAGGAGGGGACGGGCACCACCTTCACCCTGTATTTCGCCGCGCAAGCGCCCGCAGTGCCAGAGCAACAGGCGCGCGACATACGAAGCCCACAACCGGGAACAGTGCAATCGCCCCCTGCGTTGGTGCTGCTTGTCGAGGATGAGGCGCCGGTGCGCTCCTTCGCGGCGCGGGCGCTCGAATTACAGGGGCATCGCGTGATCGCGGCCGAAAGCGGCGAGGCCGCGCTCGAGATCCTCGCCGACCCGGCGGTGCGGCCGGATGTCTTCGTTACCGATGTCATCATGCCCGGGATCGACGGTCCCGGCTGGGTTGCGCAGGTCCGCGACCGCTTTCCCGACACCCCGGTCCTGTTCGTCTCGGGCTATGCCGAAGACAGCCGTGTCGCGGCCCAGGCGCGGATCAGCAATGCGAGCTTTCTGGGCAAACCCTTCTCGCTGGCAGAATTTGCCGAAACCGTGAATGCGCGCCTGCGCGAGCAGGCCGAGGCTGCCTGACGCTTTTCCTGCCCGCCCTCCGCCATTTCTCCCAGAGCCGCCCTGCGTCGCGCAAGTCAACCGTCCGCGCGGCGGCTGTCCTCCGATAGGCGCAAATCGCGCAAGGTCGGCGCGGACGACCTCGTTGGCGGGCGATCATGTCTGCTTGCCACCTCGGGGTGGACATGCAAGATAGTGAACATGATAAGTACTGCCCCAGCATCGCGCCCAGTGGCAGGCATCCTGTGGATGCTGGCCACAGGCATCTGCTTCGTCGCGGTGACGGCGCTGGTCAAGTATCTGGGCGATGACATGCCGGCTGCGCAATCGGCCTTCCTGCGCTATCTGTTGGGGCTTGTCTTTCTGCTGCCGATGCTGCCCGCCCTGCGCGCCGCGTCCTACACCCCGCGCGCGCTGGGCTTTTATGGGCTGCGCGGCGGGGTCCATGCGCTGGGCGTCATCCTGTGGTTCTACGCCATGACCCGTATCCCGCTGGCCGAGGTCACGGCGATGAACTACCTCTCGCCGGTCTATGTCACGCTGGGCGCGGCGCTGGTGCTGGGCGAGCGGCTTGCGGCGCGCCGCCTGCTCGCCGTGCTGGCGGCGTTTGTGGGCGCGCTGATCATCCTGCGCCCGGGGCTGCGCGAGCTTTCGACGGGGCATCTGGCCATGCTCGGCACCGCGATCCTGTTCGCGGCTTCTTACCTGATGGCGAAGCGCATGTCGGGGCAGGTCAATGCCGCCGTGGTGGTGGGAATGCTGTCGATCACGGTCACGATCTGCCTTGCCCCGGTCGCCTTCGCGGTCTGGGTGCCACCGACCGCCACACAGCTCTTCTGGCTTTTCTGGGTCGCGGCCTTCGCCACGGCCGGGCACTACACCATGACACTGGCCTTTGCGGCCGCGCCGATCACAGTCACCCAGCCGGTCACTTTCCTGCAGCTTGTCTGGGCGGTGCTGCTTGGCGCGCTGGTCTTTGGCGAGGGGATGGACGGCTTCGTCATCCTCGGCGGCACGGTCATCATGGGGTCGGTGCTGTTCATCACCTGGCGCGAGGCGATGCTGCGCAAGGAGGCGCGCCGCGCCATCCCTGCACCGTGACTGCCCCGCAGGGGCAAGCGCCGGCGAGCGGGTCGTGGGAGGGTGGGTGGGGACCCCGAGCCGGCGCTTTCTTGCGGCCCGTGCTCACGCCCCCGAATTCAGATCGCGCAGCAACCGGCCATGGCGACGCACCTCGCCGAGCACATCGCCGAAACGCGTCAGCCCCCGCGCGTGCAACATTGGCAGCAGCTTGAGGAACGCATCCGCCGTGGCCACCGTATCGCCGATCGCGGTATGGCGGGCCTCTTCGGGGATGGTGATGCCCAGCCGCGCGGTCAGCGCATCCAGGGAATGCTGTTCAAGCTGGCCATAGACCACCGCCGACAGCAGCACCGTGTCCAGCACCGGGTGGTCGAACCGCACCCCGATGCTTTTTTCATGGCGGCGCAGGAATTCCATGTCGAAAGGCGCGTTATGTGCGACCAGAACCGCCCCGCGCGCGAAATCGTGGAAGGCCTTGCCCGCCTGGGTGATGGTCGGCGCGCCCTTGACCATGTCGGCGGTGATTCCATGCACTTCGGTCGAGCTTTGCGGGATCGGGCGCTGCGGGTCCACCAGCGTGTCGAACACCTCGCGCCGCACGCGGCGTCCATTGACGATCCGCACTGCCGCGATCTGCACGATCTCGTCGGTCGAGGGGGTCAGCCCCGTCGTCTCGGTGTCGAAGACGACATAGGTCAGATCCTCAAGCCGGCTTTCCAGCACGCCGGCATTGCGCTCCTTGGACAGCAGGTCGAAATCGTAGACCACGTCGCGCTGGATCGGGGCGGGCCGGCGGGTCGCGCGGCGGGCCTTGGGGATGGGCAGGCGCACGGCCTGGCCCCCGTCTTCCAGCGTTTCGGTCCAGGCCTCGGTCGCATGGCCGTTGAGAACGGCGCGCGGGGTCAATTCCGGCGTGTCGGGATCAAGCGGCAGGGTCAGCCAGTCATCGAATGTGCCCACCGACAGCGCCTTGCCCTGCCAACACAAATCGAGGATCGCGCCGGGCCCGTCCTCTTCGGCCAGCCGCAGGGTGAAGCTCTGGGCAAGCCCCTCTGCGCCCAACCTCTCGCCCAGCCAGCGCAGCAGCAGCGCCAGTTCGAACCCGTCGCCGGTGAGCATCAGCTCCGGCCCCTCGGTCGCAAGCTCCAGCCCCAGCGCGTCGTATTGCGCCGAGACCCCGTCCATCAGGTCGCGCGAGCGGATTTCGCCCTGCGGGCGCCAATCGGCGCGCCCTTCGTCATAGCGTTGGCCCAGCTCGGTGATCGCGGCGGTCAGCGCCTGGACCTCGGACAGGAGCGCCCCGGTCAGCTCGGGCGTCTGCGCCATCTCGGTATCCTCGGAGATCACGCCGATCACCGTCTGCAGATTGGCGGCCGGGCGGCGCACGCGGTCGAACACCTCGGCCAGAAGCCCCTCGCGCGCGGCATGGGTGGCCATGTCGGCGGTCACGTCGCGCAGCGTCAGCACAAAGCCGGGGCGGCGCGTGTTGTCGGTGCGGCGCAGCACGCGCATCCGCCCCGAAAGCAGACGCCCGCTGCCGGTGGTCGCGCAGATCAGGTCCGTCGCGGCCTCGGGGTCGTTTAGCTGTGCGAGGCGCTCATGCGCATGGCGGACCGGCCCCTCGCGCAGATAGTCGAGCAGATTGCGGTCAAGCCCCGGCGCGCCCCCGGCCTCGAGAATGCTGACAGCCTGCCCGTTATAGAACGCAAGCTGGTAATCCGCCGTGCACAGCAGCACCGCGACCGGCACATCTGCCAGCAGCTTTTCCAGCCGCGCCTTTTCCGAAGACAGCCGCGAGGTCTCGCGCGCGACCGACTCCGCCAGTGCCGAGCGGGTCTGCGCCAGAGACTGCGTGATCTCGGCCGCTGCAGGCGCCAGATCGCCCAGATACCGGGCCTGCTCGCGCTCGGCCGAGATGTCGGTGGCGACGTCGCTGTGCGCGCGTGTGCGGATGGCGCTGGCCAGCCGGTCGATGGCGCGGGCCACATGCGCATCGAACAGATACCAGATACCGGTGATCAGGAACAGGATCGCAAATCCGGCCAGCAGGCCCGCCAGCAACAGGGCTTCTGTCAGTTCCGGCTGGTCGCTGCGTGCCACCGCCAGCCAGCCACCGAGCCCCAGCGCGGCAAGCGCGCCGAGGGCGAGCGCGGCGAAGAACAGCAGGATTCGCAGGCGCAGCCCGAGGCGATCAAGCATCGGCGATGCCTTCTGCCGCTGCCCCGCGAGGGAGCGACAGGATCTTGCGGACCTCCTCGCGCAATTCCTTCAACTCGAAGGGTTTCGAGATGAACCCGTCCGCCCCCATGGCCAGCCCCTTGCGCCGCTCCATCGCCGAGCCGCGCGCTGTCATCATCAGGATACGCACGTCGTTGCAACTTTCATCGGCGCGCACCGACTGGCAGATCTCGTATCCCGAAACCTCGGGCAGCATCACGTCCAGCAGCACCAGATCGGGTTTGCTCTCACGGATTGCCTCGACCGCGCCTGCCCCGGTCGCCAGCCGTGTCTGGGAATACCCTTCGCGGGTCAGCAGATAGTTCAGGGCAACGGCGATATTGTCCTCGTCTTCGACGACCAGTATCTCAGCCTTCTTCGGGTTGTCCTCCATGTGCTCCTCCTTCACATGCGGCCAGAAGGAACGGGTCCTCCTCGGCAAGCTGATACCATTCGGCGTTCTGCGGCAGACCGTCCTCGCCCATCCGCATGTTCGCGGTCATGTCGGTGCGACGGGCATTGGCGCAATCGAAGATCGACTCGAAACCCATCGTCAGGGCCCAGCGTTCCTGCAGAATCACCCCGGTACGAACCAGATCGGGGTTTGCGGTGCTGCGCTGCCGGATGCGGTTGTCGACAGCGATGATGCGGTTGGTCAGTGGCACCACGTGGGTCCACGGGCGATACCAGACCGAATGCTGGTTCTGGCTGACCACGATGATCTCGTCAGGCAGCCCCGCCGTGTAGCGCGGCGCCCATGAGTATTCGAGGTAGATCACCATGGCGAGCATCGCCGATGCCGCACCTGCGGGCGTCAGCCATTCGGGCAGACGCCGGGCGCTCAGCCGTCGCAGCAGGTGGCCAACACCCCCGCCACCGACGCCTGCCACGATCACCGCGATGAATTCCAGCAGCATCAGCGCCCCCTAGCCCAGTGTTCCGGCAATCTGGCCCACGGCCGACTGCATTGTGCGCACGACGACGAAAGCGTCGCGCAGGTGGCTGCGCTCGAAATCCGACAGGTCCGAGGGCGCGAGAAAATTGTCGGGCTTGCGGCCCATGCGCACCAGTGTCGCCTGATTCTCCAGCCGGAGGTTGGCGATCAGGTCGTAGGCCTCGATCAGATCGCGCGCGCCCGAGACCGAGATGATGCCCTTTTCCTCGGCGGCCAGAAGCCGTGCGCGCGTGTTCGCCGCCGAGATGCGCCCGCGCAGCGCATAGACGCGCGCCAGATCGGTCACCGGCACCACGCCGCCCAGCTTCATGTCGACATGGTTCTTGTATTCGCCCGACCGGATCGTGGCGAAACCGCGCAACAGACCCAGGGGGGGGACGTGCTTTATCGAGTTTGAAACCATATGCGCCACGAAGATCGAGTTCTTCGAGGCAGCGGCCAGCGTTTCCTCCTGCAACCCGCGGAACAGGCTCGCCTGACCGCCGATGGGGCGCAGGTCGAACATCACCGAGGCGAGCATCTGCGCCTCGGGCGAGGGGGTGTTGATCCAGCCGCGGAAATAGCGCTGCCAGACGCGCACAGGCTGACACCATCGCGGGTTGGTCGCCATCATGTCGCAGGGGCAGTAGAAGTAGCCCGCAGCGTTCAGCCCGTCCGACACGAAGCGTGCCAGATCGGCATAGTAGGGCATGTCGTCGGGGGTTACGTCATCGTCGATGATGATGCAGTTGTCCTGATCGCTGACGCCAGTCTGTTCCTGCCGCCCCTGGCTGCCGCAGGCCGCCCACAGATAGGGCACCGGCGGGGGGCCGAGCTTGTCCTCGGCCAGCCGCAGCAGCCGTCGCGTCACCGTGTCGGCTATGTCGGTGATCAGCCGGGTGACGACCTCATGCGCGTTATGGGCGCCGACAAGCTGCACCAGCAGTTGGGGAATGCGGTCGGTGACAAGGGCCAGTGCGTCGTACCCCTCGGCGACGGCGGCGTCGCGCACCAGTTGCGCCGAGCTGATCGCCTGAAAGCGGGTCAGGTCGGTCTGGGTGATCATGCCCAGAAGCCTGCCGTCCCGTGCGACAGGCAGGTGCCCGATACGGTTTTCCAGCATCAGATGCAGGATGTCCGAGCCCAGCGCGTGCGGCTCGAGCGACAGGGGATCGGGGGTCATCACCTCGGCGACCGGGGTCTCGGCGCTGCGCCCCTCGGCCAGCACCCGCCCGGACAGGTCGCGCGTGGTCACGATGCCGACCAGCCGCTCGCCCTCGACCACCGGCACGCAGGAGAAATGCCGCTCGCGCATCACGCGGGCTGCCTGCTGCACCGTTGTGTCGGGGGAAACGGTGACGGGCTTGCGCGCCATCAGATCGGCGACCTTGAGGGTTGCCAGATCATTCTGCCGCGCCGCCTTGCCGCTTTGGCCGCGGCTGAAGAACCGCTCGAAGGCCGGGAAATTGGCGATCAGGTGGCGCAACTCCGTGCCCGGCAGGCACAGGATGACCGAATCCGACGTCGTTGTGGCTGTCGTCACGGCAAGCCCGTCGCGCAGCAAGCCGCGCTCGCCGAAGGAATTGCGCGGGCTGAGCATCGAGACCAGCGCGCCATGCGTGTCCGTGACCTCGATGGTGCCGGACTTGACCAGATAGACGCCCTCTATCGGGTCGCCGACCGTGTAGATGGCCGTGCCTGCGGGCACTTCCCTGCGGCTGAAGCAACTGGCGACACGCGCCAGCTCGTCCTGCGGCAGGGAGTCGTAGGGGTGGACGTTTTCGAGAAACTCCAGAATCTTCGGGGAAACGTCAGACATGCGGGGTCTCTTTGCGATGACAGCGGCGCGTCGGGGGGG
>PXES01000086.1 GCA_003564655.1 Paracoccaceae bacterium | reverse complement strand
CGGGGCAGATGCGCATCCCCAACTGGCCGATGCCGCCGCTGATGAACAATCACGGCAACTACATCGTCTCGATGGCCAATGTCTGCCGCTGGATGGCCGAACAGGCCGAGGCGCTGGGGGTCGAGATCTTCCCCGGCATGGCGGCTTCGGAACTGGTCTATGACGGCGAGCGGGTGAAGGGCGTGGTCGCGGGCGAATTCGGCAAGAACCCCGATGGCACGCCTTCCGACGCCTACGAGCCGGGCATGGAGTTGCACGGCAAGTATGTGTTCCTCTCCGAGGGTGTGCGCGGGTCGCTGTCCAAGGAGGTAATGGCGAAATACGAGTTGTCCAAGGGCAAGGAGCCGCAGAAATTCGGCCTTGGCATGAAGGAAATCTGGGAGATCCACCCCGAGAAGCACCGCGAGGGGACCGTCACCCACACGATGGGCTGGCCGTTGGGCAAGAACGCGGGCGGTGGCAGCTTCATCTACCATTTCGAGAACAACCAGGTGCTGATTGGCTTCGTTGTGCATCTGAACTACGAGAACCCGCACCTGTATCCCTATATGGAGTTTCAGCGCTTCAAGCATCACCCGATGGTGGCCGAGTTGCTGAAGGGCGGCAAACGTGTTTCCTACGGGGCGCGGGCAATCAGCGAGGGGGGCTATCAGTCCATCCCCAAGGTGGTTTTTCCCGGAGGTGCGCTGCTGGGCTGCTCGGCCTGGTTGGTCAATGTGCCGCGTATCAAGGGCAATCACAATGCCATGCTCTCGGGCAAGGCCGCGGCCGAGGCGGCGCATGAGGCGATCAAGGCCGGGCGCGAAGGCGACGAGCTTGACGCCTACGAGACCGAGCTGCGCGATGGCGCAGTGGGGCGCGACCTGAAGAAGGTGCGCAACGTCAAGCCGATGTGGTCGCGTTACGGGCTGACGGCCTCTCTCGCGCTGGGCGGCGTGGACATGTGGACCAACACGCTGGGGTTTTCGGTGTTTGGCACCATGGCACACGGCAAGTCCGACGCCGCCGCCACGGGCAAGGCGAAGGACCATGCGCCGATCGACTATCCCAAGCCCGACGGCAAGCTGTCCTTCGACCGGCTGACCAATGTGGCCTATTCCTTCACAAACCACGAGGAAAGCCAGCCTGCGCATCTGACGCTCAAGGACGCCACGGTGCCGATCAAGGTCAATCTGCCCGAATACGCGGAACCCGCGCAGCGCTATTGTCCGGCGGGGGTCTATGAGGTGGTGGAGAAGGAAAGCGGCCCGGAATTCGTGATCAACTTCCAGAACTGCGTGCACTGCAAGACCTGCGACATCAAGGACCCCAGTCAGAATATCCACTGGGTCACCCCGCAGGGCGGAGACGGGCCAAATTACCCCAACATGTGAGCATGCCTGCCACGATCCGGTGAGGGATCGGGAAAAGCACGTGGCAAAGATTGCCTCGCCCTGTTGCCCGGCCTAGTGTTCCGCTCAGTCCCTGTAGATGGAGCGTGCTTCCCGTGACCCGTTTGTCCAGCCTTGCCCGATGTGTTGTCGTTGCGGCGTGCGGGGTGATGCTCGCCCCGCCCCCTGCAATGGCCGAAAGCGATGATGGCCGCATCGCGCCGGGGCTGGCCGGGGCGTTCCTCAGCGGGCGCGCTGCGGTCTCTGACGACAGTTTCGCGGTAATGGCCGACAGCTATGACCGTGCATTGGCCGCCGATCCCGGGAATCAAATGTTCCGCGAACTGGCCATGCAGGGCCATGTCATGACCGGAAATATTGACCGCGCCGTGGCCCTCGCGGCCGAGAGTGCGGCGGAGGGGGACTCCAGTCAGGTCGCTGCGGTCATCCTGCAGGCTGACGAGTTCATGCGTGGCGCCTATGACGCGGTGCTTGGCGCGCTTGAGGACGGGCGGCGCTCGGGGCCGCTGACCGATGCGATGGGCGCCGCCTGGGCAGAGCTTGGGCGTGGCAGCATGTCCGACGCGCTGGCCGCCTTCGAGATTGCCATTGAAGAGCGCCCCGAGATGGCGCCCTTCGCGCTTTATCAGAAGGCAATGGCGCTGGCGCTTGTCGGAGATCTGGAGCGCGCGGTCGAGATCCTGTCAGGGGACCCTCATGGCCCGGTCACCATGTCGCGGCGCGGGGTGCTGGGGCAGATGGCCTTGCTGTCGCAACTCGATCGGTTCGACGAGGCGCTGGAAATCGGCGCCCGGACCTTCGGCTCGGCGCCCGAGGACGAGGCTGCCGAGACCCTTGCGGCGCTCGAGGCGGGTGAAGCGGTGCCCTTCACCACGGTCACCTCGGCGCGCGATGGTATGGCCGAGCTCTATTTCACGCTCGGCTCGGCCCTTCTGGGCGACGACAATGACTGGCTGCCGCTGATCTATGTCCGGCTGGCGGTGGCCCTGCGCCCCGACCATGGCGATGCCATCCTGCTGACCGGCCAGTTGCTGGAACGCGCGGGGCAGTACGCGCTTGCAGAAGCGGCCTTTGCCCAGATGCCAGAGGAGCATGCGCTGTATCTCGGCGCGCAGTTGGGAAGCGCGAATGCGCTTTACGCCTCGGGGCAGACGGATGAGGCCATCGACCAGTTGATGGCGCTGAGCGCCGAGCGTCCTGAATCCGCGCAGGTGTTCTCGACGCTGGGCGACATGCTGCGCCGCGAGGAACGCTTTGACGAGGCCGCCGACGCCTATACCGCCGCCATCGACCTGATCGACGAGATCGAGGAACGCCACTGGGTGCTTCTCTACACCCGCGCCATCGCGCTCGAACGGATGGGCGAGTGGGAGCGTGCCGAACCCGAGTTCCGCCGCGTGCTGGAATTCGTTCCCGACGAGCCGCAGGTGCTGAACTATCTGGGCTATTCGCTGGTCGAACAGCGCAGCAATCTGGACGAGGCGCCCGAGATGATCGAGCGCGCGGTCGAGGGTGACCCGGAGAGCGGCTATATCGTCGACTCGCTGGGCTGGGCGCTTTACCGGCTGGGACGCTATGACGAGGCCCTGCCGGTGATGGAGCGCGCGGTCGAACTGATGCCGCGCGACCCGATCCTGAATGACCATCTGGGTGATGTCTATTATGCGGTCGGGCGCGAGCGCGAGGCGCGCTTCCAGTGGCGCCGCGCGCTGTCCTTCGGGCCTCATGCCGACCTCGACATGGATCTCGTGCGCCGCAAGCTCGAGATCGGCAAGGACGCCGCGGTGGAAGAGTTCGACGCAGACGAATGACCGCGCGAGAGGCGGCGCCCGCCAAGATCAATCTGTGCCTGCATGTGACCGGCCAGCGTGCTGATGGTTATCACCTGCTGGACTCGGTTGTGGCGTTTGCCGGGGCGGGCGATGTCGTGGCCGCACGCCAGGCACCGGCCCTGACGCTGGAACTGACGGGGCCGGAAGCGGCGGGGCTGGATGTCGGAGAGGGGAATCTGGTGCTGCGCGCGGCGCGGGCGATGGGGGTGGTCGAGGTGGCGCTGACCCTCGACAAGCACCTGCCCCACGCTGCAGGGCTGGGCGGCGGTTCGTCCGATGCGGCAGCCACGCTGCGGCTTCTGGCGCGGCTGACCGGGCGGCCCATGCCTGGGGCAGACATGCAGCTTGCGCTGGGGGCTGATGTGCCTGTGTGCATGGACCCGCGCCCGCAGCGCCTGCGCGGGATCGGTGAGCGGCTGGACCCGCTGCCTTCCTTGCCGCCCTGCGCGGTGGTGCTGGTCAATCCCCGTGTCGCCCTGTCCACGCCGCGCGTCTTCGCGGCGCTCGGGTCGCGCACCAACCCGCCGCTAACAGCCCCGCCGGGCTGGACAGATTTCACGACGCTGTGCGACTGGTTGCGCGCGCAGCGCAATGACCTTGAAGATCCGGCGCGCGCGCTGGCGCCGCCAGTGGCCATGGCGCTGGACGCCCTGCGCGCGCGCCCCGGCTGTGCGCTGGCCCGGATGTCGGGCTCGGGCGCGACCTGTTTCGGGCTGTTTTCCACCCGCGCCGAGGCGCAGGACGCGGTGCGCGCCTTGCACGCGGCGCAGCCGAGCTGGTGGGTCGTGTCGAGTGACCTGCTGACCTGACGTCCGGGGCCTATCCCCAGGGATTCGCGCGCGCGTTCGAGGCGCTGCCGCGGATTCCGCCCTCATCGGCCAGTTTCACCAACGCGGCAATCCGGTTCTCGGTATTCGGATGGGTCGAGAACAGCTTGTCGCGCTTGTGGACATGCAGCGGGTTGATGATGAACATATGCGCGGTCTGCGGGTTCTGTTCGGCGCGGTCGAAATCGATCCGCGAGGCGAAACCCTGGATCTTCTCCAACGCCGAGGCGAGCCAGAGCGGGTTGCCGCAGATCTCGGCGCCCACGCGGTCCGCCTCATACTCGCGCGAGCGCGAGATCGCCATCTGCACCACGGCGGCCGCAAGCGGCGCGAGGATCATCACCAACAGCACCGCGATGATGTTCCCACCGCCATTGCGCCCGCCGCGAAAGAACATGGCGAAATTCGCCAGCATCGAGATGGCGCCCGCAAAGGTTGCGGTGACGGTCATGATCAACGTGTCGTAATTCTTGATATGCGCAAGCTCATGCGCCATCACCGCCGCGACCTCTTCGCGCGACATGCGCCGCAGCAACCCGGTGGTCGCGGCAACGGCGGCGTTCTCCGGGTTGCGGCCCGTAGCGAAGGCGTTGGGCTGATCCTCGTCGATGACGAAGACACGCGGCGGGGGCATGCCCGCATCATCGGCAAGCTGGTGCACCATGCGCTGCAGATCGGGATGGACCTGGCTATTGCATTCCTGCGCGTTGTGCATCTTCAGCACGGCCTTGTCGGAATTCCAATAGGCGTGCGCGTTCATCGCCGCCGCGATCCCCAGCGCGATCAGCAGGCCGATTCCGCCGCCCAGCAGATAGCCCACACCCATGAAGAGCGCGGTCATGGCGGCCATCAGCATGGCGGTTTTCGTGTATCCCATCAGCGCCTCCGGCGAATGTCATGCGACGCGGATATGGGCGCGGGCGCGCAGGTTTACAAGCCGCGCGGGGGGCAGCGTCAACTCCCGAACGCCTCGAGCGCGCGGAAGTCGATCTCCGAGATCACGGGGATCATCAGCTCTGCATCCGCCCCTTCGGCCTGCACCAGCACGCGGTTGCCGACGATCGCGCGCAGGCTGCGATCCTCGCGCAGGAAGCGCACGCGGTTGATGCGCTCGACCTGACCGCCCATCTGCGCGATCATCGTGGCGTTGCCCAGCATCATCCCCATCTGCGCGACCATCGGATTGTCGGCGATGAAGCTCAACTCGAAGCGGCCATCGGGACCGGAATAGGTGGCCTTGGCGCTGGTGCCGCCGCCCATGAAGCCCATCATCTGCGCGGCCTCGGGGTCGATCTCGCGATCCCATCCGTCCGGGGCCTCGGGGAGGAATGCGGCCAGTCCCTGCGCCTTCATCTCGCCGAGGATCTGGCGGGCATGGGCCAGTTCGTCTTCGGCATATTGCAGATCGCCATCGCGATAGGCCTCGATCGCGGTTTCCATCGCGTCGATGAAAGGGTCGGCGCTCGCGGGCATGGCAAGGCAGGTTGCGAGTGCAAGGGCACAGGGAAAACGGGGCATGGTCGGCTCTCCGAAGAAAAACGGGTCGGGAAAGAGTGCCCCAGCATCGGTGAAACCGCAAGCCGCCTGTGACATGCGGCAAGCTTCGGGCTGTGTCGCCTGCGATCTGCGCGTGGCGTTGGATTGCATCAGCTTGTGCGAAAACTCGCGACCGCGCGCTGCGTCCATGCACATGCGAAACCCGCTGTCGCGCGCCATCTGCGCCTGCGACGCTGCGCCGGCAAGCGCCCCTGTCCAGTGGCCAAAATCGAGAAAGCGCCGCGCATGGGGGCGCGGGACCTCTCGCAGCAAACCGCCATCAGCGCTTCGTCCGCCACCCCGGGTCAGCGTCGCGCCGACGAGGCCCAACAGGTCGATCACGGTCAGTTGCGAAATCAGGTCCGTGGCTGAGCGCCCCGCTGAAATACGCCTGGCAAGAAAGCGAGATGGGGAGCGCGCGCAGCGTTGCGTCCAGCCGTATTTTTCAGCCCGCGATCAGTCCCGCCTGGGTGTAGGTCGCCCGCAAGTTGGCTTGCGGCCGTGCGCCCAGATGGCCGATCACCTCGGCCGCTGCCATCACCCCCATGCGCCCGGCCATGGCCATGTCACAGCCGGTGGCAAGGCCATAGAGGAAACCCGCTGCGAACTGATCGCCCGCGCCAGTGGCGTCCACGGGCGTCATGCGGGTGACGGGCACTTCGGTCCGGGTGCCCTCGGCCATGATCGTGACCGGATCGCCCGAGCGCGTGCAGACCACGAGCGAGCAGTCACGCGCTGCCTGCGCCAGAGCGTCGTCGAGGTCGTTGGCCCGATAAAGCGACACCCATTCCTGTTCGTTGCCGATGACGTAATCCATGTCCTGTGCCACGAGGCGGCGGAAATCATCGCGGTGGCGATCCACGCAGAACGGGTCGGACAGTGCGATACCCGCGCTCCCGCCCGCACCCCGGCAAGCGCGCGCGGCCTTGAGGAAGGCCTCTTTCCCCTTGTCCTTGTCGAACAGATACCCCTCCAAGAACACGATCTCGGAGGCGGCCATCACGGTCTCGTCCACATCCTCGGGTCCAAGCTCGGACGAGATGCCGAGATAGGTGTTCATCGACCGCTCGCCATCGGGGGTGACGAAGATCATCGAGCGCGAGGGCGGCAATTCGCCGCCCCTGACCGGCGGGTTGACGAAATCCCCGCCCGTATCCGTGGCGTAGAATCGGCCCAACGCATCGTCATTCACGCGCCCGACAAACGCCGCACGCAGACCCAGCGCGCCCGCCCCTGCAAGCGTGTTGGCGACCGAGCCGCCCGAAGATTCGGTGCGCTCGCGCATCGCGGCATAGAGCACCTCGGCGCGCTCACGCTCGACAAGCTGCATGATCCCCTTGCGGATGCCCATATGGTCGAGGAAGCGGTCATCGACCGTGGCGATGACATCGACAATCGCATTGCCGATCCCGGCGATCTGGTAGCGTTTCAAAGGGTCTTCTCCTCATAGGGGCAGAGGTCGCGGATCAGACAGGCGCCGCAGGCGGGCTTGCGCGCCTTGCAGGTGTAGCGGCCATGCAGGATCAGCCAGTGATGGGCGTGAAGCTGGTATTCGGCGGGAACGTGGTCCTCGATGGCGCGCTCCACTGCGTCGACGTCGCGGCCCGGGCAGATGCCGGTGCGGTTGCCGACGCGGAAGATATGCGTGTCCACGGCCTGCGCGGGCAGCCGCCACCACATGTTCAGCACCACATTCGCGGTCTTGCGCCCCACCCCCGGCAGCGATTGCAGCGCCGCGCGGCTGGAGGGGACCTGCCCGCCATACTGCTCGACCAGAATGCGGCTGAGCTTGATGACGTTCTTCGCCTTGTTGCGGTAAAGGCCGATCGTCTTGATATGTTCGATCACGCCCTCTTCGCCCAGCGCGAGCATCTTTTCCGGCGTGTCGGCCACAGCGAACAGCCCTCGCGTGGCCTTGTTGACCCCCACATCCGTCGCCTGCGCCGACAGCGCTACGGCGACCACCAGCGTGTAGGCGTTCAGATGCTCAAGCTCCCCCTTCGGCTCGGGGTCGGCGGCGTGAAACCGCGCGAAAATCTCGGAAATCGTAGCGTAGTCGAGCTGGCGGGCCATGCGGGTTCCTATGCCTTGCGAGCGGGCAGGGGGCAAGGGCTCATCCGCGCGCCATGGCGGCGAGGTCGAGCCCCGCGCCTTCGCGCATCAGCGCGCGCACAGTGTCGGTGAAGAATTCGCCATCGCCGGGATGCGCGTCGCCCTGATGAATCACCAGCGGCGGCAGCAGCACGAAGGGCGTGCGCCCGCCCTTGCGGGCCTGCACGATCACCCGCCGCGCCGGACGTGCCGCCCGCGCGGCCAGCGGCAGCACAAGGCTCGCCGCCCGTCCGTCGAGCGCGGCCAGGATCTCGGGCAGGCGCTCGGTCAGGTGGATGAGCGTGACATACCCGCCATCGCGCACCCGCCGCAGCGCCACATCGACCCAGTCGCAAAGCGGCGTCGCCTCGCGCAGCGCGCGGTCGCGCCCGGCATCCTGCGCGGCGGGGCCATGGGCGGGGTAATAGGGCGGGTTGGCGATGACATGGTCGTAGCTGCGCGCTCGCAGGTCCGGCGGCAGGGCGGCGAGGTCGGCCTCGACAACTTCCAGCGCCGCACCGTTCTCGGCGGCGTTGCGTCGGGCAAGCGCGGCATAGTCGGGCTGGATCTCCACCCCGGTCAGGGCCAGCCCCGGCACCCGGGCATTCAGGCACAGCGCCGCGACACCCACCCCGCAGCCAAGCTCCAGCACCGACTGCCCCGCGCGGGCGGGCACGGCGGCAGCCAGGAATACCGGGTCGGTCGCGGCGCGATAGCCTGCGCGCGGCTGGTGGGCATGCACGCGGCCATCCAGAAACGCATCGCACGTTAGCGCCTCAGTCATCCAGCGGGATGCCGTTTTCACGCAGGATCGACACGGCCATGAAATGATCCTCGCGCCGCACCATCAGCCGCCGCGGCATCATGCCCAAGGTCGATTCCAGCGTGTGCATATGGACGTCTATATCAAACACCTCTATACCTTCGCCCTGCAGGATCGCTGTGGCGAAGGGGATGATTGTCGGATCGCGTGTGCGCAATAGTTCCTTCATGGCGATGACCATATTTCCCCAAGTGCCGGTTTGTCGAGGCAGGACGCGATGAACAAGTTCACCCCCGAGACGCGCGCCCCGCATCAGGCGCTTGCACAGGCCCTCGCGCCCGATCTGGCGCAGGTGGACGCGCTGATCCGCGCGCGGATGGCGTCCGAGCACGCGCCGCGCATCCCCGAAGTCACAGCCCATCTGATCGAGGCCGGGGGCAAGCGCATCCGCCCGATGCTGGTGCTCGCCGCCGCGCGGTTGTGCGGCTATGGCGGTCATTTTCATCACCACCTTGCCGCGACGGTCGAGTTCATTCACACCGCGACGCTTCTGCATGACGATGTGGTGGATGAAAGCGCGCAGCGGCGCGGGCGGGCGACGGCCAACCTGCTGTGGGACAACAAATCGTCGGTTCTGGTGGGCGACTACCTCTTCGCGCGCGCCTTCCAGATGATGGTCGAATGCGGCTCGCTGAGCGTGCTCGACATCCTGTCGAACGCTGCTGCCACCATCGCCGAGGGCGAAGTGCTGCAACTCTCCACAGCGGCAAATCTGTCGACGACCGAAGAGCAGTATCTGCGCGTCATCCGCGGCAAGACCGCGGCGCTGTTCTCGGCGGCGACCGAGGCCGGGGCCGTGCTGGCCGAGGCCCCGGCGGCGCAGGTTGGCGCGCTGCGGGATTATGGCGATGCGCTGGGCGTCAGTTTCCAGATGGTCGATGACTGGCTGGATTACGGCGGGGCGGGCACTGGCATCGGCAAGAACATCGGCGATGATTTCCGCGAGCGCAAGCTGACGCTGCCGGTGATTCGTGCTGTCGTGCGCGCCGATGCGACCGAGCGCGCCTTCTGGCAGCGCGTGATCGAGAGCGGCGCGCAAGAACAGGGCGATTTCGAGGCCGCGCAGGAGATCATCGCGCGGCACGGCTCGCTGGAAGAGACCCGGCAAGAGGCGCTGGACTGGTCCGCCCGTGCCCGAAATGCGCTGACCGAACTGCCCGACCACCCGCTGCGCGAGATGCTGGACGGGCTGGCCGATTACGTCGTCTCGCGGCTGTACTGAGCGTCAGAGCGGCGTCAGCGGTCGGCGCCCGCCCTTATCCAGTACCCAGACATCACGCCCTTCGATCACGATGGCGGTCAGTGGCCCGCCATAGGCCGCGCGGCTGTCGATGTTGACGCGGTTGCGGTAATGCGTCGGTTCGGGGATCGCGGTGTGGCCATGGATCACCAGCGGCCCGTGATCGCGCGTGTCACTCAGGAATGGCTCGCGGATCCAGACGAGGTCCTGCTCCTCCTGCGCGTCAAGCGGCACGCCGGGCCGGATGCCCGCATGGGCGAAAAGCGCCGCGCCGCGCTCATGGGTCAGCGGTCGCGCTGCGAGGAAGGCCAGATCGGCCTCGGGAACAGCGGCCAGAGCATCCTCGCGCACGCGGCGGGCATGGAACGATGTCGGCCGGAACAGCCCGTAGGACATCAGCGTTTCAGCCCCGCCGATGGCGGGGTGCAGATAGCTGATGTCCTCGCGCAGATGCGGGTCGCGCCAGTCTGGCGCGGTCAGGAAGCGTTCGAACAACCGGTCGTGATTGCCCTTGAGCACCAGCCAGGGCTTTCCCGCCGCGACCCCCTCGCGCAGGGTGCGGATCACGCCCGCGCTGTCGGGGCCACGATCGACCAGATCGCCCAGGGGGATGACAGGGGCATCGGGGTCGCCGCAGGCCGCCTTGTCGGCGGCAATGCGATCATGCGCCGCAAGCAGCAGGTCGAGATGCCCGTGAATGTCGCCGATTGCATAACTTCGCATCGTCACGCTCCGCAAAGGGCGCGCGCCCGGCTCGGGCGCGCGCAGGGGTCAGGCCATGTCGAAGGCGAGCGGGCGCACCTGCCGGAACATGCCCGTCGCCCGTAGCTTGTCGAGCACCGGCTCGGGCGCCGGGGCATCGAGATAGAGAAGTGCGATCGCGTCGCGCCCGGCCTCGGACCGGCCCAGTGTGAAGTTCGCGATGTTCACCCCGTTATCGCCCATCGTATTGCCCAGTGCGCCGATGATCCCCGGCACGTCCTCGTTCGTTGTATACAGCATGTGCGCCCCCACCTCGGCGTCGATCGTGATGCCCTTGATCTGGATGAAGCGCGGCTTGCCGTCCGAGAACACGGTGCCCGCGATGGACCGTTCGCGCTCGGCCGTGACCACGGTGAGCTTGATATAGGCGTCGAACACGCCCGACTTGCCTTGGGTCGTGGTCGAGATCTGCACCCCGCGCTCGCGCGCCATCACCGGGGCGGAGACCATGTTCACATCCGGGTTGGTGGCCTTCATCACGCCTGCGATCACCGCACAGCCCAGCGCGTCGAGGTTCATCTCGGTCACGCGCCCGTCATAGAGGATGTTGATGGCCTTGATCGGTTCATCCGTGAGCTGACCGGCGAACGCGCCCAGATGCGCGGCAAGTTTCAGCCACGGCCCCATGACGCGCGCTTCCTCGGCCGTGACCGAGGGCATGTTGAGCGCGTTCTGCACCGCGCCGGTCAGCAGGTAATCCGACATCTGCTCGGCCACCTGCAGCGCGACATTCTCCTGCGCCTCGTTGGTCGAGGCGCCCAGATGCGGCGTCACCACCACATTCGGCAGCCCGAAAAGCGGGCTTTCGGTGGCGGGCTCGACCGCGAACACGTCGAACCCCGCACCCGCGACATGACCCGCGCGGAGCGCCTCGGCGAGGGCGGCCTCATCGACCAGCCCGCCGCGCGCACAATTGACGATGCGCACGCCCGGCTTGGTCTTCGCAATGTTCTCGGCCGACAGGATGTTGCGGGTCTTGTCGGTCAGCGGCACGTGCAGGGTTATGAAGTCGGCCCGCGCCAGCAACTCGTCGAGCTCAACCTTGGTGACGCCCAGCTTGGTCGCACGCTCCTCGCTGAGGAAGGGGTCGTAGGCGATGACCTTCATGCGCAGCCCCAGCGCGCGGTCGCAGATGATCGCGCCGATATTGCCTGCACCGATCACGCCCAGCGTCTTGCCGGTCAACTCGACCCCCATGAAGCGCGATTTCTCCCACTTTCCGGCATGGGTCGAGGCATTGGCCTCGGGGATCTGCCGCGCCACCGCCATCATCAGCGAAATCGCGTGTTCGGCGGTGGTCACCGAGTTGCCGAAGGGCGTGTTCATCACGATCACGCCTTTCTTCGAGGCCGCCGGGATATCGACATTGTCGACCCCGATGCCGGCGCGCCCCACGACCTTGAGATTGGTCGCGGCGTTCAGCAGCTTTTCGGTGGCCTTGGTGGCCGAGCGAATCGCCAGCCCGTCATATTCGGGAATGGCGGCGAGCAGCTTGTCCTTGTCCTTGCCGATGCTGGGGTCGAAAGTGACGTCGATCCCCCGGTCGCGGAAAATCTGGACAGCGGTTTCGGACAGCTTGTCCGACACGAGAACTTTGGGTGCCATGAAATTGGCTCCTTGCAAGAGGGTCTGGAAACGGAAAACAGGTTCAGGCGGCGTCGGCCAGCGCGGCGCGCTCGGTGTGGTAGGCCCAGTCGAGCCAGTCCATCAGCGCGGCGATATCGCTCGTCTCGACCGTAGCACCACACCAGATGCGCAACCCCGGCGGCGCGTCGCGATAGGCGCCTATGTCATAGGCCACGCCCTCGGACTCCAGCCGCTTGGCGACGGCCTTGGCGAAAGCCGCCCCGTCCTTGATGGCGGTGTCGGTAAAGCGCAGGCAGACGCTGGTGGTCGAGGCCGTCGCCGGGTCCGCCGCCAGATTTGCGATCCAGTCGCGCGCGGCGCAGAATTCCGCGATAACACCGGCATTGGCGTTGCACCGAGCGATCAGCGCGGGCAGCCCGCCGATCGACCGCGCCCAGTCAAGCGCCACCAGGTAGTCCTCGACCGCGAGCATCGAGGGGGTGTTGATCGTCTCGCCCTTGAAAATCCCCTCGATCAGCTTGCCGCCCTTGGTCAGGCGGAAGATCTTGGGCAGCGGCCAGGGGGGGGTGTGGCTCTCCAGCCGTTCGATGGCGCGGGGCGACAGGATCAGCATCCCGTGCGCCGCCTCGCCGCCCATCACCTTCTGCCACGAGAACGTCGTAACATCCAGCTTGTCCCAGGGCAGGTCCATTGCAAAGGCCGCCGAGGTCGCGTCGCAGATGGTCAGCCCGGCCCGGTCATCGGGGATCATGTCGCCATGCGGCATCCGCACGCCGCTGGTGGTGCCGTTCCAAGTAAAGACGACATCGCTGTCGTAATCCACCGCGGCCATGTCGACGATCTCGCCGTACTCGCCGGTGCGCACCTCTGCATCCAGCTTCAACTGCTTGACGGCATCCGTCACCCAGCCCGCGCCGAAACTCTCCCACGCGACCATAGTAACGGGGCGCGCGCCCAGGAGCGACCACATCGCCATCTCGACCGCGCCGGTGTCCGAGGCAGGCACGATGCCGATGCGGTAATCGTCGGGCACGCCGAGGACCTCGCGCGTGCCGCCGATGGCGGCCTTGAGCTTGGCCTTGCCGACAGCTGCCCGGTGCGAGCGGCCCAGAGGCGCGTCGGCAAGCAGGTCGAGCGAGAATGTGGGGATCTTGGCGCAGGGGCCGGATGAGAAGCGCGGATTGACCGGGCGCTTGGCCGGTTGAGCAGGTCTGGTCATGGTATCCTTCCAGATATTCGCCCTTCGTTGGGGAAGGGTGTCCCGCCGGTGCGGATACGCCGCGAAGGCCGCTGGTGCAAGCCGGATTTTTCGCCTAGACCGCGCCTGTCAATCAGAGGTCGCCCGATGTATGTCGCCACACTGCTCGTGAACCCCGCCAAGCCCACGCTCGACCGCACCACTGTCGAGGCGCTGCGCAATGCCTGGGGCGGGGGCGATGCCATCTGGCTGAACCCCGGAATTGCCGCAGAATTCGCGCTGCCCGCCATGCCCGAGAACCGGTGGCAGGTCTGGGACGATCTGCAGGCGCGCGGCATCGACATGGCGGTGCAACTGGCCGAGGGGCGGCGCAAACGAATGCTGCTGGCCGATATGGACAGCACCATGATCGCGCAGGAATGCATTGACGAACTGGCCGACATGGCCGGGGTCGGCGCGCATGTGGCGGGCATCACCGCGCGGGCGATGAATGGCGAGCTGGAGTTCGAGGACGCGCTGCGCGAGCGGGTCGCGCTGCTGAAGGGCCTGCCCGAGAGCATCATCGCGCAGGTCTTTGCCGAGCGCATTACCTTCACCCCCGGCGGGCCCGAACTGGTCGCGACGATGCGCGCGCATGGCGGTCATGCGGCGCTGGTTTCGGGCGGGTTCACCGCCTTTACCGAGCGCGTGGCGGCGCGTCTGGGGTTCGACGAACATCGCGCCAACCGGCTCGAGGCGGTGAACGGGCAACTGAGCGGGCAAGTGGCCGAGCCCATCCTGGGCCGCGCGGCCAAGGTCGCCGCACTCGAGGAGATCACCGCGCGGCTGGGCATCACACCAGCCGAGGTGATGGCGGTGGGCGACGGAGCGAATGATCTGGGGATGCTGTCGCGCGCGGGTGCGGGGGTGGCGCTGCACGCCAAGCCTGTGGTCGCCGCAGAGTGCGACCTGCGGATCATGCATGGGGATCTCACTGCGCTTCTCTATCTGCAGGGTTATGCCGCTGCCGATTTCGTGAACATGTGACGTTTTTCCGGTCCTGCCCCGTGGCAAGGCGCGCGGCGATGTGCCATGATCGCGAGAGCTTTCATGACATCAGGGGTCCAACATGCCTGTCCGAAACCGTTTTGCCGAGCTGCTGCCCGAGATCCCTGCCTGGCGGCAGGATTTTCATGCCCATCCCGAATTGCTGTTCGACTGCCACCGCACCGCCGGGATCGTGGCCGAGAAGCTGCGCGAATTCGGCTGCGACGAGGTGGTCGAGGGGATCGGGCGCACCGGCGTCGTGGGCGTGATCCGGGGGCGCAGCACGGGCTCTGGGCGCGTGGTGGGCCTACGCGCCGACATGGACGCGCTGCCCATACATGAGGCGACGGGCGCGCCCCATGCCTCGAAGGAGGCTGGCAAGATGCACGCCTGCGGCCATGACGGGCACACGGCGATGCTGCTGGGGGCGGCGAAATACCTGGCCGAGACCCGCAATTTCGACGGCACGGTTGTGGTGATCTTCCAGCCCGCCGAAGAAGGCGGTGGCGGCGGCGACGAGATGTGCCGCGACGGGATGATGGAACGCTTCGGCATCCATGAGGTCTACGGGATGCACAATTGGCCAGGCCGCCCGGCGGGCAGTTTCGCGATCCGCCCCGGGGCGTTTTTTGCCGCGACCGACCAGTTCGAGATCCACCTCGAGGGGAAGGGCGGTCATGCCGCCAAGCCGCACCAGACCATCGACACCACGGTTGTTGCCGCGCAACTCGTTGTGGCGATGCAGACCATCGTCAGCCGCAATGTAGATCCGACGAAGGAGGCGGTGGTCTCGGTCACGTCGTTCGTGACCGAGTCGCAGGCCTTCAACGTTATCCCGCAGCATGTGACGCTGCGCGGCACGGTCCGGACGCTCGATGCAGACGTGCGCGCCTTGGCCGAGACCCGCATCAAGGCGCTGGCCGAGCATATCACCGCAGCGCATGGGGCAACGGCGCAGGTCAATTATTTTCGCGGCTATCCGGTCATGGTCAATTCCGAGCCCGAGACCGACCACGCCGCCGCAGCCGCGCGCGCTGTGGCGGGCGCGTGCGAGACCGCGCCGCTGGTCATGGGGGGCGAGGATTTTGCCTTTATGCTCGAAGAGCGGCCGGGGGCCTATATCCTTGTCGGCAATGGCGATACCGCCGACGTGCACCACCCGCAATATGACTTCAACGATGCCGTGATCCCGGCGGGCTGCAGCTTCTGGGTGGAACTCGCAGAGCAACGCCTTGCAGCCGCATGATTCAGGCTGAGTCTGACTGCGTCGGGAATGGCTGCGGCTGACCTGCCGCATCCGGGGGCGTCCGCGCAGGGCGCCCTCGGGCCGTGCCCACCCACCCGCCCTTGCACGCCCCGAGGGCGCCTTGATCGCATTGCAAGCGGCTTGGGTGGATTCTGTATTGGGGAGTGACCCCCTTGGCCGCAATCCGGCGCGATGGGCACACATGCAGACCGCAGACACTGTTTTGCAGGCCGGGAAAGGCCCTGCGGTCGAAATGCAGCCCCGGCGAGGGCCGGGGCTGTATCGGTCTCAGGAATCTCCGCTCAGCGGCAGGGAGCTTCGTAATAGGTCCCGTCACCGCGCGCATAGGCGCACTGGCCGGTGACCGTGTTGCGTGCCAGCAGCGTACCGGCTGCCGCGCCTGCGACCGTGCCGATGATCCGCCAGTTGGTGCCGGCACCGAGCAGGTTGCTGACGGCCAGGCCACCTGCAGCCCCGGCAACCCCACCCGCGAGAGCGCGCTCGGATTCGGACATCTGGCAGGCGGACAGGGCGAGGATAGCGGCGAGGAATGTCACTGGGACGAGTCGGGTCATGAAGTCTCCTTTCGAGTTTCGCTTGTGCGAGTTTAACCGTCATTACGCTTGGTTTGTCTCGCGCTTGTTATCAATTTCCCGAGAAATCGGCAAATTTCCACTCATGCCAGGGTCACTCGGCCGTCGCGGCAGGGCTTAGACGCAGCGACAGGCTGCTACTGCCCGTCTCGCGTGTGATGCGCAGCCCCAGCACCTGCAATTCGGCGGCCGCGATGGCGAACTGCACGCGGGCGGCGGGCAAGGTCGCCCCCTGGGCCTGACCAGTATCGGACAGCAGCGCCCATGTCCCCTCATCGCAGGTCAAACGCTCGGCCCGCGCCGTGAGCACACAGTCGGCATCGGCCCCCTCTACCGTGATCTCGCCGCCCCAGGGGATCGCCGTCTCGAGGCAGAGGATCAGCAGGAACACCAGCCGTGCCCGTCGGCGCGCAAGCTCAGCCGGCGCCTGCCAGCGAAGCTGGATCCGGCCCGTTCCGTTCAGCCCGGCGATCAGCGAGCCAATCTCGCCCGCGCCGATCTGCGTGCCGTCGCCTGCCGTGCCGAAGGCCAGGCGGTACAGGCGCAGTCGCAGGTTGGCATGACGCAGGCTCTCGGCGATCATCTCCATTTCCGGGGTCGCGTTGCTCTGCGACAACTCCAGCAATTCCAGCCCGTTGCCGATGGCGCCGATAGGGCTGACAAGATCATGACAGATGCGCGACGCCACCAGCGCGGCCAGTGCATCCGACGCGATTGGGCTTTGCGCTTGGTCGTCGGTCGCGGTATTCCTCATGGGATGAGCCATCTTGTTCTCGCCCCCGGCATGTTCGTCCGCCACCCGCAGAACCCGGACTGGGGGATCGGGCAGGTGCAATCCCGGGTCGATGACCGGGTCACGGTGAACTTTGCAGATGCTGGTAAAAGGGTCATTAATGCAGCGCAGACGCCTCTTGTTCTTGTTCCGGATGCAGATTTGTAGCGTTGCACAACCAGGGCGTGCGGGCAAGCGTGGCGCGACCTTTCCGTCTCAACCGGTTGGCAACCCGGTCGCGTTGCCGTGTCCGTGAGCACGTCGCGCCGGTCTGGCGGTCAGGCGACCTCTGGCGAGGGCGCTGCCGCGTTGAGCGTAAGGCTGGCACGCGACAGCCGCGATCTGCGCGCGGCGCAGGCATTGCGTTACCGTGTCTTCATCGACGAGATGGGTGGATCGGGGCCGCTGGTCGATCACGAGGCCGGGCTGGAACGCGACGCCTTCGACCCGTTCGTCGATCATCTGCTGCTGGTGGATACTGCGCGCGACCCTGACGCGGGCAATCACGTTGTCGGTGTCTATCGGCTTCTGCCGGGTGATCGTGAACCGCAGGCGGGGCAATTCTACTGCGACGACGAATTCGACCTTGCTCCCTTGCGCGCCTCGGGTCGGGCGTTGCTGGAACTGGGGCGGTCTTGCACTGATCCGGCCTATCGCGGCGGGCTGGGGGTGCTGCAGATGTGGCAGGCTCTGGCCGACTATGCGGTGGCGCGACGCATAGAGATCCTCTTCGGGGCGGCGAGTTTCCCCAGCGCAGTGCCGCAGGACTGGCTGCAGGCGCTGAGCTGGCTGCATCATCACCACCTTGCCCCGCCTGCGCTTCGCGCGCAGGCGCGTCAGCCAGATCAGCCCGAGCTTCTGCCGCCCGAGGCGCTGGATCGCCGTGCCGCGCTGGCGCAGATGCCATCTTTGATCAAGGGGTATCTGCGGCTGGGGGGCATGGTCGGGCAGGGGGTCTTCGTCGATCACGCCTTCGGTACGACCGATATCTGCGTGATTCTCGACGCCGCTGCCCTGTCTGGGGCCGCAAAGACGCTTGCGCAGCGCGGGGCGGGCGGCGCGTCGTGACCTGGCAGTCAGAGACGCCGCCGCCAAACGACCCCATTCCCGCTAGCGCCTGGCCTCGCATCGGCCTGCGCGCAATGGCGCTGGTGTTTGTCTTCGCGGTGGGACTCGCAGTTCACGCATTGGTGCGGCTGGCCGAGTATCCGCATGCGCGGGCGCGCCGTCCGCTCAGCGGGCGCGTGGTGCAGGCTGTTTGCTGGCTGACACTGCGCATCCTCGGGCTGCCAGTGCATGTGACGGGGCGCCCGCTGCGGGGCGCCGGGGCGCTGGTCTGCAATCACAGCTCCTGGCTCGATATCCTTGCGCTGCACGCGATCACACCGGTCACCTTCGTCTCAAAGGCCGAGGTGGCGGGCTGGCCGGGAATCGGTCTGCTGGCGCGGGTCGCGGGCACGCTGTTCATCCGCCGTGACCGGCGCGAGGCCCGCGCACAGACCGCGCTTTTCGGTGCGCGGCTGCGTGCGAGGCAGCGGCTGCTCTTCTTCCCCGAAGGCACCAGTTCGGACGGCCAGCGTCTTCTGCCCTTCAAGCCAACATTGTTTCAGGCGCTGCTCGATCCGGCGCTTGGTCCCGATCTGCGCCTGCAACCGGTCAGCCTGACCTATCACGCGCCCCAAGAGCGCGACCCGCGCTTTTATGGCTGGTGGGGTGACATGGATTTTGGCGCACATGCCCTGCAAGTCCTTGCACAGGCGCGGCAGGGTCGGGCCGAGATCGTTTTTCACGACAGCATCGATGTCGCCGCGCAGCCCGGGCGCAAGGCGCTTGCCGCTGCGGCCGAGGCGGCCGTGCGCGCAGGCCTCACGACTGCTGAGAACCCTTGTTAGCCACGCCCAAAGCGCCCTCGAAGCGTGCAAGGGCGGGTGGGTGGGCACGCTTCGAGGGCGCTTTGCCAGGACCCGCCAGCAGATCCAGACAGGCCCTCCAGCCCCCCACGAAAATCAGACGGGCACGGCGAGACCCGTTAGCGCAGCGGCGCGGTCATCGCGCGCAGCGCCTCCAGCGGGTCGTCGGCGGACCAGATTTCCGCTCCAAAGGCGAAGAAATCCGTGACGGCCGCAAGGCTCTCGACCAGATTGCGGGTCAGCGCCCCCTCGGCCACGACCGGCAGTTCGATCATCTCGGACCACCAGGCGAACAACTCTGCCGGGGCTTGATCGCCGCTGCCCAGACGGCTTTCGCCGACCGGGCCGAAGCTCACATAATCCGCCCCGGCCTCGCCCGCAGTGATCCCGTCATGGCGCGAGGTGCCGCAATGCGCGCCGATGATCGCCTCCGCACCCAGAGACGCGCGCAGCTTGCGCAGCGACGCGCCCCCTTCCAGATGCACGCCGTCAAGGCCCAGACGCTCGACCAGCAGCACATGTTCGGCGATGACCAGTGGAATGTCGCGGGCATGGGCAACCTCGCGCAGCGCATCGCCCGCGCGCAGCAGCGTGTCCTCGTCCCGTGCGGCCAGCGCCATGCGCAGACAGGCGACCGGCACCGCATCGCAGATCCGGGCAAGCTGGCCCGGGAACGTCTCGGGGTCGAGGACGGGCGGTGTGATAAGATAGATCTGCGGGGTCTGGGGGCTCATGCAGGCGCTCGTCCTCGGGGGCTGGCTTCCGGTCCGGCCATATCGCGCGCCCCGGCCTCTGGCAAGCCACGCTTGCCGCGTCCCTGCCGGGGCGGTAACAGACCCTGCGCAGGCAGGAGAGGCCATGACCCCGCTCGACGACACATTGTTCGACGCCCCCACGCCGCTGATGGTGCTGGTGCGCCCCCAGATGGGCGAGAATATCGGCGCCGCCGCCCGTGCCATGCTGAATTTCGGCTGCGCGCGGATGCGCGTCGTCGCCCCGCGCGATGGCTGGCCCAACCCGCGCGCCACGGCGATGGCCTCGGGCGCCTCGCCCGTGCTGGAGCGCGCGGGCCATTTCGACAGTGTGGCCGAAGCGATTGCCGATTGCGATTATGTCTATGCCACCCCCGCGCGCGGGCGCGGGCTGACCAAGCCTGTCCGCACGCCCGAGCGCGCCATGCAGGAGGCCCGCGCGCTGAGCGCCGCAGGCAAGCGCGTCGCCGTGCTGTTCGGCCCCGAGCGCGCGGGGCTGGAGAACCCCGACGTCGCGCGCGCGCAAGCGATCATGACCGTGCCGGTCAACCCGGCCTTCTATTCGCTCAACCTCGCGCAATGCGTACTGCTTGTGGCCTATGAGTTCGCGCGCGCGGACACCGACACGCCCGCCGAAGTGCTCGAGATGGCGGGCACCGATTTCGCCACCGCCATCGAGCGCGAGAAACTGGGCGACCATGTTGAGGCGCGGCTCGAGGCTGCGGGCTTTTTCCACCCGTCCGCCAAGGCCCCGACGATGCGGCTGGCGCTGCGCAACATGTGGGCGCGGCTGGCGCTGACGCGCGCGGATGTGCAGACCCTGCACGGGATGCTGCGCCAGATCGCGCGCGGGGCCGAGGCCGGGCGCGAGGCGCCTGCGACACAGCCGCCGCTTGAACCGCCCTCGCGCAGCGACTAGCTTGCCGCGCGACACTGCCAGGAGCACCGCATGGCCAGAAAACGCGCCATTTTCGAGGATGTCGATCCAAACGCAAAGGCGGCGCCTGCTGCCCGGCCCGGCGGGATCGACCGCGCCCGGTCGGGCGCGCGCGGCGCGATCCGATTGTGGATGCTGACGCTCTTCGCGCTGGTCTGCGTGATGATCGTGGTGGGCGGCATGACGCGGCTGACCGACTCGGGCCTCTCGATCACCGAATGGCGGCCCGTGACCGGCGCGATCCCGCCCTACACGGCCGAGATGTGGCAAGAAGAATTCGAGAAATACCGCGAGATCGACCAATACCAGATCGTCAATCGCGGCATGACGCTGGACGAGTTCAAGGTCATCTACTGGTGGGAATGGGGGCACCGGCAGCTTGGCCGGGTGATCGGGCTGGTCTGGGGCCTGGGCTTTCTGGGCTTTCTGCTCGCGCGCAAGATCCCGCCGGGCTGGACTCCGCGCATGTTGCTGCTGGGCGCTTTGGGCGGCGCGCAGGGGGCGATCGGGTGGTGGATGGTCGCCTCGGGGCTGACCGAGGGGATGGTTGCCGTGGCCTCTTACCGCCTTGCCGTGCATCTGGGGCTGGCCTTTGTCATCCTCGGGTTGCTGGCGTGGTATGCGTTCCTGCTCAACCGCCCCGAGGCCGAGCTGATGGCCGCGCGCCGCGCGCGCGAGGGGCGGCTTTTCTCGATGACCACGGGGCTGATGCATTTCGCCTTCCTGCAGATCATCCTCGGCGCGCTGGTTGCGGGGATCGATGCGGGGCGGGGCTACACTGACTGGCCACTGATGAACGGCGTCTTCATCCCGCCCGAATTGTTCGCGATGCAGCCTGTCTGGACCAATTTCTTCGAGAACCCGGCGACGACGCAGTTCATCCACCGCAAGGCGGGATATCTGCTGGCCATCTTCGCGCTCATCGTGTGGCTCCGCGGGCGCAGATCGCCCCATGCCGCCACGCGGTCTGCGTTTCACGCCATGATCCTCGTGATGGGCGCGCAGGTCGCGCTGGGGATCGTGACCGTGATCTATGGGGCGCCGTGGCAGTTGGGTATTGCCCATCAGGCAACCGCCGTGGTGCTGTGGGTGCTGATCATCCGCGACCGGCATCTGGCACAATACCCCCGCTTCGCGAGCCTGCGCGCCAAGGGAGCCCCGGCATGAGCGCCTATGACGAACTGATCGCCCATGCCCGCCAGACCGAGGCGCTCGCGCAGGTCGCGGGGCGCCTGGGCTGGGACCAGCAGACCGTGATGCCACGCGGCGCGAATGCCCAGCGCTCTGAAGAGATGGCGGCGCTGGAAGAGGTGCTGCACGCCCGCCGCACCGACCCGCGCCTGGGCGAGTTGCTGACGCAGGCCGAGGCCCCGGACGCGCCCGCCGCTGCCAATCTGCGCGAAATTGCCCGCGATTATGCCCGCAACACCCGCGTGCCCGCGCGGCTGGCCGCCGAACTTGCCCGGCTGACGCCGCTTGCGCAATCCGCTTGGGAAGAGGCGCGCCGCGCGGACGATGTCGCAGCCTTCCTGCCCTGGCTGGAACAGATGGTCGCGCTGCGGCGCGAGGAAGGGCAGGCCATCGCAAACGGTGGCGACCCTTATGACGCGCTGATGGCCGATTACGAACCCGAGACCGACTCCGACACGGTCGCGGCGACCTTCGCGCGGATGCGCCCGCGCCTGGTCGCACTGCGCGAGGCCGTGCTGGGAGCCGAGGCGCCGCCCCCGCTGACGGGGCATTTCCCGCAAGAGGGACAGCTGCGCCTCGCCCGCCGTCTGGCCGAACATTTCGGCTACGACTTCACTCGCGGCCGGATCGATCTGGCGGTGCATCCCTTTTCCTCCGGCTCGGGGACTGATGTCCGCATCACCACCCGCGTCGCGGTCGAAGAGCCGTTCAACTGCTTTTTTTCGACCATCCACGAGGTCGGCCATGCCGCTTATGAGCAGGGGGTGGACGCAACCCACCTGCTGACCCCCATCGGGCGGGGCGTATCGATGGGGGCGCATGAAAGCCAGAGCCGCATCTACGAGAACCAGCTTGGCCGGTCGCGCGCCTTCACTAGCTGGCTGCATGGCGCAATGGTGCAGGAGTTCGGCGCGCTGAGCGTCGCCGATGCGGATGCCTTCTATGCCGCCGTTAACCGCGTGCATTCGGGCTTCATTCGCACCGAAGCCGACGAGATCCAGTATAACCTTCACATCATGCTGCGTTTCGACCTCGAGCGCGCACTGATCCGCGGCAAGCTCGAACCCGCCGATCTTGAAGAGGCGTGGAATGCGCGCTTCAAGGCCGATTTCGGCTACCCGGTGGACAGGCCCGCGAACGGTGTTCTGCAGGATGTGCACTGGTCGGTGGGGCTGTTCGGGTATTTCCCCACCTACAGCCTTGGCAACATCTATGCAGGCTGCCTGCATCAGGCGCTGCGCGCGGCGGTCCCCGACCTCGATGCGCAACTGGCGAAGGGCGACCTCGCCGCGGCGACGGGTTGGTTGCGCGAAAAGGTACAGCGCTTTGGCGCGCTGCGTCCCCCGCGCGAGACGATTGCCCATGCCTGCGACGGTGCCGCTCCCCATGAAGGCCCGCTGATGGAATATCTCGAAGCGAAATTCACCGATCTCTACCGGCTCTGACGACCGGCCGACCGGGCCGGAACAGGTGCCCGCCCCGCCCCCATTTTCTTGCCGGAAATACTCAATACTCCGCCGGTGTCAGCTCCGCGTGGCCTGGGGCAGGTCAAGGACCGCCCGCAGCCCGCCCAGCCGCGCGCTGTGTTCCAGCCGCAGGGCCCCGCCATGGGCACGCATCACCTCGGTGGCGATAGCCAGCCCCAGCCCGACGCCACCACTGCCTGCCCCGCGCGCGGCATCAAGCCGCACAAAAGGCTCGACCGCCTGCCCGCGCTCGTCGGGCGGGATACCGGGGCCATCATCCTCGACCGCGATCAGCAGCCGCTCGGTGCCCGGCTCGATCCCGACCAGCACGGCGCTGCCATGTCGCAGCGCATTGCTGATCAGATTGTCGAGCGCCCGGGTGATCTGACCGGGCTGAACGGCAAGTTCCGGGGGCGGGTCGGCACTGCCGACAAGGCGGATCGGATGACCGGCGCTGTGGTAACGCGTCACCAGCTCGCTTGCCAGCGTGCGCAGATCTGTGGCCACACGCGGCTCGGCGATCTGGCCGCGCGTGTAGTCGAGAAAACCCTCCAGCCGGGCCTCCAGATCGGCGATCTCGATTTCCAGCGCGTCGCGATCCTCGCACGGCTCCATCATCGACAGGATCAGCCGCATCCGGGTGAGTGGCGTGCGCATGTCATGGCTGACGCCCGACAGCATCATCCGCTGCTGGGCGCGCTGCCGTTCGATCCGGTTGCGCATGTCGAGAAAGGCATGGCCCGCGACGCGCATCTCGCGCGCGCCTGTGGCGCGGAAGCGCACCATCTCGCCCCGGCCGTAAGCCTCGGCCGCCGCGCCGAGGCGGCGGATGGGACGTATCTGCAGGCGCAGGAACTGGAAGGCGATCAACGTCATCAGCGCCGAGGCCAGGAACACGATGACCAGAAGCTGATGCGGGTTCGAGGTCGCGACCAGTTCGCGCGGCAGGATGAATTCGAGTGGCCCGTGACGGCTCTCGACCCAAAGCTGCACCCGGCGGTCGGGATGGGTCAGATCCGCGGTCACGAAGCCCGGAAGCTCGGCCTGCAGCACGCGCAGGATCTCGTGCCCGGCCAGGTCGAGCCGCTGCACCCGGGGTGCCGTGTCCGCGGGCGCCGCAGCGCGCGTGACCGTGATCTCCAGTGCGTCGATCAGATCGGACAGATCGGCGAGCACGGTATCGGGGGAATCGCTGGCACCGGTCCGGTCGGTCAGGAAACGGATGTCGCGCAGGACATTCGTGGTCATCTGGGCGGTGACGCGCTCGTAATGGCGCTGGATGAACACGATCGACAGCACGATCTGAATGACGATGATCGGCACGATCAGGATGAGCACGGCGCGCCCGTAGAAACTGGTTGGCAGGAGGGTGTTGACGGAAGGCAGGCGCATGGCGCGAGCCTAGGCGCGTCGGGACGCGCAGACAAGCGGCCTCGTATTGGCCCGTCTGACGACTGGCTCTGCCCCACCCCGCCCCGACGCCCGCCCGCCCCCCCCCGTCTGCCGCGCGCCCGTTCCGGTCGCGCGACCTCGCGCCGGGGCGGGGTGGGGCGTGCGCTGGCGGTTGCCTTGCGCTAAGGTCCCGCCATGACCGAGCCGCGCGAGCTGGAGCCCGATCTGCGCGTCATTCTCGCGCCCAACCCCTCGGCCATGACCGGGCCGGGAACGAACACCTATCTGCTGGGCCACGATCCGGTCGTCGTCATCGACCCCGGCCCCGATGACCCGCGCCATCTTGCCGTGATCCGTGCCGCGCTCGGGGGGGCAGCCGTGGCCGGTGTGCTTGTCACCCATGCCCACCGCGACCACTCGCTGCTTGCGCGCGCGCTGGGCGCGCCCGTCCATGCCTATGGCGATGCCCACGCCGGACGTTCGGCGCGCATGGTGGGGTTGGGCGCCCTGGCCGACGGGGGCGAGGGGGTGGATACGACCTTCCACCCCGACCACTGCCTCGCCGACGGGGAAGAGTTGCGTCTCGGCGGCCAGGTCTTGCAGGCGCTCTGGACGCCGGGGCATTTCGGCAATCATCTCTGCTTTCGCTGGCGGGGGGCAGTGTTCAGCGGCGATCATGTGATGGGCTGGGCAAGCACCTTCATCTCTCCCCCGGATGGCGATATGAGGGCCTATATGCGCTCGCTCGACCGTCTCGACACGGTCGGGGCACGGGTTCTGTATCCGGGGCACGGATCGGCTGTGAACGCCCCGGCGGCCCGGATCGCCGAGCTGCGTGCGCATCGGCTGGCGCGCGAGCGGGCGATCCGCGCCGCGCTTGCCGACGGTTTCAGCGAACTGGGTAGGATTGTCGGTCGCGTCTATGTCGATCTGCCTGCGCCCTTGCGCGGGGCTGCTGCGCGCAATGTCTTCGCGCATCTGATCGACCTCGAGGCGCGCGGGGTGGTGACAGCAACTCCGGAACTTACGCCAGACGCGGCATTCGCGCTTGTGTCATAACGTAAGGCCGCCTTTGGCAGGCGGCGCCGGGCAGCTTTCTCGAGCGGGCAATGGCCGACGCCCAACCGTCGTCACGCGGACGAAGCGGTCCAGCCCCCAATGCGCCGCCGATTCCGTGTTGGACATGACGTCGATGGAGAAGCCGGTGGCGCATGGTGTTCCCGGGGCGCGGAAGGCGGGCAAGCGTCATCTCGCCCCCGCGGACGGGCAGAGGGGAACCGGCCCGCGTGCAGACCAAGATTGCACTTGCAGCGCAGCCGGGGCTTGGCTACATACCGCCGCATGATTGGGGTGTAGCCAAGTGGTAAGGCAGCGGTTTTTGGTACCGTGTACCGTAGGTTCGAATCCTACCACCCCAGCCAGCGCCCTTCAGGCCAGAATGGCAATGAAAGATCGCTTACTTGCCCCTCTGTTGTGCCCCGGAACATTCACCGCCTTTGGATAGGTATATGGAATGGGACATAGGCCAGCAGAACATTTAAGTCTGTAGTTGCGGTCCGAAGTCCCATGCCTCCGGGCATACCCAGAAAATGCGGCTCTTTCCTCAAGCACTTCGATGTCAGGGACCGATCTCATGAATGCCATCGGATACTACCGAAGCTCCCACGCTTCTGTTCGTCGCTGATGCCTGCCGAATAGGTCGAATAGGTCAAGCTGAGGGCAACAACCAGAAACGCGAGGAAGGACAGGCGCCAGCATTTTGTTCGTAGTTTCGGAAAGGCTATGGGGAACAGTTAATGACGGGATAACTTGGAAACTAGCGCGCGGCCTGGCGCCAAACGAAATTTAAGCCTAACGGCCGCTTGGGCAGGGAAGGTAGTAGACATTATTAACTCCCTAATCTAAGCTTCTGTTCTAACATATAATACGTTACGAAGGTCTGAAAAGAAGCTATCGAAATCGCTGAACGCCGAACGCGAAAAGCGGTTTCAATCAAGGAGTATGCTCTATGTAAGTTGCACTTATCAACTTAGCGATTTAAAGTGACTGGTGATAATGTTGATTCGATGAGGTTAAGTTCCGCATCATGCCATCAATAATTCCGCAGCAACTCAAAATGCTTAAGACTATTTTCCGAATCCATAGGAGAAAGAATAAGGTCCTCCGCATTCTTGAGCAGCAAAGCAATAGCGCATCAACATTTCCGTCACTGGTTGTGACAGGGCCGCCTCGCATAGGAAAATCTTTTTTTTGTAGTGCTTTATCGTCGCAAAGTGGAGCCTCTCATGTCGAACTTGATACCCTGTCCATGTATGCGGGCTCTCAGAACATACGTCGTATCCGTGAGCAAACGTGGAGAAGTATGGCCGAGGTGCTCGAGAAGGCTCCCTTCCATGGCTTTATATTAGATAGCGCATGGGCGCAGACCCTTTGGTCAACCGAAAACGTTCAGTTGTTGGAGGGCTATTTTTCAAATCTTAGAAGCCATCTAATGCCAAAGACGATCGTGGTGCTAAGCAAGGCGACTGCTGAACAGAGGCTGGAGGCGCTCAAAGAGTGGCGCGAGACAGGAAACTGCTGGACACTGCGCAAGAAATCGGATGGTGAGTTACCCCTGCTTGCAGAGAGAATCGTCGCACGCTGCAATGAAATGGCAATTATCAGTGAAGCATATGGCTTGACTACAGTTTGGATCGAACCGCAGGACTTCGAACAGTCTGTTTTCTCAGAGTCAAAGCGAGTAGCGCGCCTTCAAGCAGCTATGCAGTCTATCGCCTTCGAAGGCTACTGAGCGGCGCAAGAGCAGTGGCCTACCTTGAGCGGCAGAACCATCCCGAGTGGTGGGAACGCTTTCCTGATCGAATCGGAAACGAATCCATCCGCAACATGACTGACATGAGAGTCGAAGACGTAGATTGGGCGCTTCGGTAACTGCCCCCCACCAATCAGACCCCAGCGCTCTACATCAGCCCACACTGCGCGTAACCCTGAAGCCTTCCAGGCTACTTCGCTGCCTTCTCTATTCTCAGACAAATCAAGTAGCGCCAAGAGGCCACTGGTTCTTGGCGCCTATGGGCTCCCCCATGCGACAGCGCTTGTCGGTGCAGAATTCCATTGCAGCGGCTCTCAAGCAGGAACGCGGCAAACACAGCGAGCCTTTGCAGCTTTCGATCCGCGCGATGGGCGTTGCTGCCGGAGCGCGGTCTGCCGCCACAGTCACGAAGACGTGGCTTGGAAAGTCGTGCCCGTTGCGCCCTTACTCATCTGGTAT
>PXES01000254.1 GCA_003564655.1 Paracoccaceae bacterium | reverse complement strand
TCTACATCTCCGTGGCGCTGACGTTTTCTTCGACCATCATCATCGTCAAGCTGTTGTCGGACAAGCAGGAAATCGGCGCGCTGCATGGCAAGATCGCGCTGGGCTTCCTGATCGTGCAGGATATTTTCGTCGTGCTCGCCATGGTCACGCTCTCGGCCATCGGGGTGGGGCTTGGCGACGAGGCAAGCGGCGTCTGGGAGGTCGCGCAGGTCTTCCTGGGCGGGGCGGCCATGGTCGGCGCCGTGGTGCTGTTCATCCGCTATCTCGCGGACCCGCTCTTGTCGCGTATTGCCCGCTCGCCCGAACTGATGGTGATCTTTGCCGTGGGCTGGGCGGCCTCGCTGGCGGCACTTGGCGATTTCCTGGGTTTCGGCAAGGAACTGGGCGGGCTGCTCGCCGGGGTCTCGCTTGCCTCGACCGAGTTTCGCGAGGCGATCAGCTCGCGCCTCGCCTCGCTGCGGGACTTCCTGCTACTCTTCTTCTTCATCAATCTCGGCGCCGCGCTGCAACTCTCGACGCTGGGCGACCAGATCGGCCCGGCCTTCGTGCTCTCGCTTTTCGTGCTGATCGGCAACCCGCTGATCGTGCTCGCCATCATGGGCTTCATGGGCTACCGCAAGCGCACTGGCTTCCTGGCCGGGCTGACGGTCGCGCAGATTTCCGAATTCTCGCTGATCTTCATGGCCATGGGCATCACCATCGGCCATGTCGGGAACGAGGCGATGGGGCTGGTGACGCTGGTGGGCCTCGTGACCATCGCGCTCAGCGTCTACATGATCACCTGGTCGCACAAGCTCTTTGAGATTTGCGAGCCTTTCCTTGGCATTTTCGAGCGCCGCCGCCCGCATCGTGAAGTTGACGACACGGATGGCGCTGCCGATGTGCGCGGGCATGATTTCCTGATCTTCGGGCTGGGGCGCTATGGCTGCCGGATCGGCGCGCGGTTGCAGGACAAGGGCTACCGGGTTCTGGGCATCGACTTTGACCCCGAGGCGCTGGTCAATTGGCGGCGCATGGGGCTGGATGCCAGCTATGGCGACGCCACCGATCCTGAATTCGTGGCGCATCTGGACCTGTCGGATGTGCGGGCCGTGATCTCGGCGGTGCCCCGCGACCGCGGCGCGCTGACCGAGGCCGACCCCCAGCAGGCGCTGTTGCATGGGTTGCGCTCGGCGAATTATCGGGGCCGGGTGTTCCTGTCCGTGCAACAGGCCGCCGAGATCGACCAATTGCTGGCACAAGGGGCAAGCGCCGTGCTGACCCCCTTCGATGACGCCGCCGACTACGCGGTGCGGCAGTTGACCAAAGAGGATGACCCCCCCGCCCGCGAAGCCTGACCGGCGCCTGCGTGGGCGCGCGGCAGTGGCGGGTCTGCGCATGTCGAGGCGCGCGTGGACGCGGCATCATAGCTGCGCAGGCGCGGCGCTGCGCAATGGGGCAAGGAACGGCGCGGGAAATTCAGGCGATGCGCGCGTGGCACGCCTGCGCTACCATTCCGCGCGAGCGGCACTGCGCACCCATGCCCGAGGAGGAGGACAGCTATGTTGAAGGGGATCGACCCGCGCCTGACACCCGAACTGTTGCATGCCCTGGCCGCCATGGGGCATGGCGACTGCCTGACCATTGTCGATGCCAACTATCCGGCCCATGCCGCGGCGCGCGGCACGCCCTGGGGTCACAGCGTCGATTTCGGTGGCACGGCGCCCCAGGCGCTCGAGGCGATCCTGTCGGTGATGCCCATCGACCCCTTCGACCCAGAGCGCCCGCCCGTGCAGGCCATGGCGCAGGTCGATGCGTCCGAAACGCCCGCCCCGGCCGTGGCCGAAGGGCTGCCGCTGATCCGCGCCGAGGGGTTCGAGACGGCACTGGTCGAGCGCTTCGCCTTCTACGCGGCGGCGGCCAGGTCCTTCGTCTTTGTCCGCACGCGCGAATTCCGTCCCTATGGCAATTTCATCCTGCGCAAGGGCGTGATCCTGCCCTGAGAACACTCTGCGCGGCGCGGGATTTGACTTGTCTCATGCCACGCAGCCTGCCTTACTGGGGGCGCGGCATGGGCAGGGGCAGGGCGGCATGATCATCGAGCAGCGCAAGCGCATCTGGGGCTGGTGGATGTTCGACTGGGCCAACCAGCCTTACAACACATTGCTGCTGACCTTCATCTTCGCGCCCTATTTCACCTCATTCGTGGCCCCCGACCCGGTGACCGGGCAGGCGATGTGGGGCTGGATGCTGGCCATCTCGGGGCTGCTGACGGCCTGCTTTGCGCCCATACTCGGCGCGATCGCCGATGTCTCGGGGCGCAAGCGGCTGTGGATCCTGCTGTGGTCGCTGCTCTACGTCTCGGGCGCCTGGATGCTGTGGTACGCGGTTCCGGATGCCGATCAGGCGACGATCCTCTTCGTGCTCGTTGCCTTTGCCGTCGGCATGCTGGGGCTGGAATACGGCTCGGTCTTTACCAATGCCATCCTGCCGACGCTGGGAAAGCGCCACGAATGGGGCCGCATCTCGGGCACCGGCTGGGCGCTGGGCTATATCGGCGGGCTGTGCTCGCTGGTGGTGATGCTGGCGCTGCTGGCCGAGGGCGATGACGGCGTGACGCTGTTCGGCATCGCCCCGATCCTTGGCCTCGACCCCGAGATGCGCGAGGGCACGCGCGCCGTCGGCCCTTTCTCGGCGCTGTGGTATGTGGTCTTCGTGATCCCCTTCTTCCTGTGGGTGAAGGAGCCGCCCACCCCGCAACAGGCCCCGGGCGCGATCCGGCGGGGCTTGCGCGAACTGGTCGTGACGCTGCGCGCCCTGCCGGGGCGGAAGAGCCTGTTCGCCTATCTGGGCTCGTCGATGCTGTATCGCGACGGACTGAACGGGATCTATTCCTTCGGCGCGATCTACGCGGCCGGCGTGCTTGAATGGTCGATCACCCAGATCGGGGTGTTCGGGATCGTCGCCGCTGCGGTCGGCGCGCTGGGCTGCTGGATCGGCGGCAAGATCGACTCGGCACTGGGGCCGAAGCCGGTGATCGTGGGGGCCATCGTGCTGTTGATCGTGGTCTGCTCGATCATCGTCAGCACGGACCGGACGATGGTGTTCTTCGTGCCCGTGGCGGCGGACTCGACCCTGCCGGATGTGGTGTTCTACATCTGCGGCGCGCTGATCGGCGTGGGCGGCGGCAGCCTGCAATCCTCGTCGCGCACGATGATGGTGCGCCAGTCCGATCCCGAGCGCATGACCGAGGGGTTCGGCCTTTATGCGCTGTCGGGCAAGGTGCTGTCCTTCATCGCGCCCGCGCTGATCGCGCTGGCCACCACGGTCACCGGCAGCCAGCGTCTGGGGGTCACGCCGCTGATATTGCTTTTCGCGGCGGGGCTGGTGCTGCTACTCTGGGTCAAACCCCAAGGCGAGCCCGAGTTCGAATGCGCCACACCCTCTGCGCCCTGATCCTTGCCCTGCTGGCCGCGCCCGTTCAGGCGCAGTCGCTGGCCAACCAACTCTTCGGCGCGCGGCCCATGCCCTCGCTGCAAGCGCCCGAGGCCATTGGTAGCTACGCCAATGGCTGCGCGGCAGGACTGGTGCGCCTGCCCGAGACGGGACCGACCTGGCAGGCAATGCGGCTGTCGCGCAACCGCAACTGGGGCCACCCCGACGCCATCGAATATGTGCAGGACCTGTCGCGCAAGGCCACGCAGATCGGCTGGCGGGGCCTCTATGTGGGCGATATCAGCCAGCCGCGCGGCGGGCCGATGACCTCGGGCCATGCCAGCCACCAGATCGGGCTGGATATCGACATCTGGATGCTGCCGCCGCCACGGCTGAACCTGACCCGGACCGAGCGCGAATCGATCAGTTCGATTTCCGTGCGGACGGCCGATCAGCGCAGCGTCAACAGCAACTGGACGCGCCAGCATCATGAATTGCTCAAACAGGCGGCACTCGACCCGCGCGTGGACCGGATTTTCGTGGCTGCCGCAGTCAAGCTGGAGATGTGCAAGACCGCCACGCGCGCCGATACGCAATGGCTGCAGCGCATTCGCCCGGCTGTGGGGCATAACTACCATTTCCATGTCCGGCTGCGCTGCCCGCGCGGGGACCGCCACTGCGTGACGCAGACACCGACGGTGGCGGAGCTGTCCAATGGCGGCAATGGTTGCGACGAGACGCTGGACTGGTGGGTGACGGATTTCCTCAACCCGCCCCGGCGCGAACGGACCGAAGAGCCGGCGCCCCGGCGCCGCCACCCGCGCGAATTCACCATGGCCGACCTGCCCGCGCAGTGTCAGCAGGTGCTCGCCTCAGAGTAGAGCGCTTGACCTGTCGCACGCGCTGCCGCAGCATTGATGTTGCGCGTCTGTCATATCGGGCGGGCATCAAGGCAGAGCAATGCTGCCACCTGCATCCTTCAGGGAGATGGATACCATGACAACCGATGATCCTCGAATCCGCCCGGGCGTCAGTCGCCGGGGCTTTCTGACCCTCGCCGGGGCGACGCTGGCCGTCACTGGCGCAGGCAAGTTCAGCCTGACCACCGCGCAGGCAGGCACCGGCTTCAAGCTGACAGTGCTGCACATCAACGACATGCATTCGCGCGTGGACGAGATCAGCCGCTTCAACAGCAATTGCTCGCCCTCGGACGCGGAAGAGGGCAACTGCTACGGCGGCGCCGCGCGGCTGGCCACGGCGATCCGGTCGCGGCGCGAGGCGCTGGACGGCGCCGACATGCCGCATATCACGCTCGATGCGGGCGACCAGTCGCAGGGCACGCTCTACTACACCACCTATGGCGGCCAGGCCGAGGTGCAGATGATGAACGCCATCGGGTTCGACGCGATGACGCTGGGCAATCACGAATTCAACCGCGGCCCCGACAGCCTGGCCGAGATGCTGGGCGCGGCCGAGTTTCCCATTGTCGCGGGCAATATCCGGGTGGCCGAAGGAACGGCGCTGGACGGGCTGATCCACGATCACCTGATCCTCGAGCGCGGCGGCGAGCGGATCGGGGTGCTGGGCGTCACTACGCCCGACACGGTGTTCCTGTCCTCGCCCGGTGACGATGTGAGCTTCGAGGATGAAGTCGAGCATCTGCGCGACGGCGTCGCGCGGCTGAAGGCCGAGGGCGTGGACAAGATTCTCGTGCTCAGCCATGTGGGCTATGTGCGTGACCAGCAGATCGCGGCCGAGGTTGACGGGATTTCCGCGGTCATCGGCGGGCACAGCCACACGCTGATGTCCAACAGCATCGACGACGCCACCGCCTATGCGGGGCTGGTCGAGAGCCCCTCGGGCCGGGTGGTGCCGATCATGCAGGCCTTCGCCTTTTCGCGCTTCATGGGCGAGGTCGAGCTGGAATTCGGCGAGGATGGCGCGGTGGTAAGCGCCACGGGCGACACGATCCTGCTGGATGCGAGCTTCGAGCCTGCAGAGGATATCGAGGCGCTGATCGAGCCGCTGCGCGGCCCCATCGAGGAGATGACGCGTCAGCCCGTCGCCGAGCTCGCCGCCGGGATCGACGGCAGCCGCGAGACCTGCCGCGCGCAGGAATGCGAGATGGGCAATACGGTCGCCGACGCCATGCTGGCCGAGGTCGCCGAGCAGGATATCCGCATCGCGCTGGCCAATGGCGGCGGCTTGCGTGCCTCGATGGGCGAGGGGACAGTGACGTTGGGCGATGTGCTGACCGTGCTGCCCTTCCAGAACACGCTCTACACGCTCGATGTGACCGGCGCGACGCTACTGGCGGCGCTCGAGCACGGCGTGAATGGGGTCGAGGAGGGGGCCGGGCGCTTCCCGCAGGTCGCGGGCATCCGCTTCCGGCTGGACCTGTCAGTGGCCCCGGATGCGGGCCGCGTGTCCGAGGTCGAGGTCATGGGCGCGGATGGCTGGGAGCCGCTGGATATGGAGGCGACCTACGGGATGGTGACCAACAACTTCATGGCCGGTGGTGGCGATGGCTATGCCATGCTCCGCGAGGGGGGCATGAATGGCTACGACACCGCCATTGATCTCGCCGAAGTTCTGGCCCGTCACTTGAGCGCGAGCGAACCTTTCGCCCCGGTCATCGACGGGCGCATCCTGCAATAGCGCGGTCGCACGGCCCGGCATGAAAAAGGCGCGCCTCGCGGGGCGCGCCTTGTTCGTCCCGGAACGGGAGTTCTCTTACTTGTCTTCTTTGGCGGCGCGCTTGATCGGTGCCCAGATCGCCTTGTTGCTCAGATAAAGCAGCGTCGCCAGCACCGACAGGAAGATCACGCCGACAAATCCCGCACGCTTGCGCTCGACCAGTTTCGGCTCGGCGGTCCACGTCAGGAACGCCGCGACATCAAGCGCCATCTGTTCCTCGGTGGCGGGCGTTCCGTCCTCATAGACCAGCATGTCGTCGAACAGCACCGGCGCCATCGAGACCCAGCCGCCATAGGCAATGTTCTCGTAGAACATCGACCCGGCCTGGAAATCTTCCTCGCCCGTGTAGCCCAACAGGAAGGAGGCCACATATTCCGGGCCGCCGATCCCTTTCATGAGCTGGTTGATCCCCAGGCCGTAAGGGCCCGAGAAGCCCGCGCGGGCCTTGGTCATCAGACTCAGGTCCGGTGCCCCCTCGAACTGCGATTCGGGGAAGTGGTCGGGGCCAGTCGCCGGGCGCCAGTCGCGTTCGTCTTCGTCCCAGACTTCGTACATGTCCGCGAAGGCACGCATCTGGTCCTCGGGCAGTTCCGGCCCGTTGGGGTCCGATAGCGTGCGGAAGGCGACATATTGCAGCCCATGGCAGGATGCGCAGGCCTCGTGATAGACCTGCAGCCCGCGCTGCAACTGGTTGCGGTCATAGGTGCCTGTCAGCCCCTGAAAGGAGAAGTCGAAATTGGTGACTTCGCCCTTCACCTTGGTCGCCTCTGCCATGGTGGCGGGCAGCGCCAGTACCGCGGCAGACAGGGTGGCAACGGCAAGTTTCCTCAGTGTCATGTCAATGGTCCTTTCGGTTGCCGTTACTCTGCGGGGATCGGCTCTGACGACGGGCCCTTCGGGTCGTCATCGGATTTGGATTTCAGGCTCGCCTTGAAATCCTCCTCGATGGTCTCGGGCTCCGGCAGCGGTTTCTCCAGCACGCCCAGAAGCGGCAGGATCACCAGGAAGTAGGCGAACCAGTAGGTGGTGCCGATCAGCGCGATGGGGGTGTAGATGCCTTCAGCCGGCATCGCGCCCGCCCAGGTCAGCACCACGAAATTCACGATGAACAGCCAGAACCAGATCTTGAACATCGGACGGTACCGCCCCGAACGGACCGACGAGGTGTCGAGCCACGGCAGCAGCGCCCAGACGAAGATCGCCCCGAACATCGCCAGCACCCCGAAGAAGGTCGCGTCGATGATGCCGAAGGACAGCCAGTTGACCGCGATCACGATCCAGACGTCAGAGGTGAAGGCACGCAGGATCGCGTAGAAGGGCAGGAAATACCATTCCGGCACGATCTCGGGCGGTGTCACCAGCGGGTTGGCCTCGATATAGTTGTCGGTGTGGCCAAGGAAGTTCGGCATGAAGCCCACCAGCGCCCAGAACAGCGCCAGGATCACGGCCAGTGCGAACAGATCCTTCATCACGAAATAGGGCCAGAAGGGCAGGGTGTCTTTCTCGGCCTCTTCCTTCGATCCGCGGCGCACCTCGACCCCGGTGGGATTGTTGTTGCCGGTGGTGTGGAAGGCCCAGACATGCACGATCACAAGGCCCAGGATCACGAAGGGCAGCAGGTAATGCAGCGAGAAGAAGCGGTTCAGCGCTGCGTTATCCACCGCAGGCCCGCC